>CAKZPB010000104.1 GCA_937138395.1 uncultured Pseudomonadota bacterium | reverse complement strand
ACGGACCGTTCAGCATCGGCTGGCCGCCGGTCGCCATGTCGCGGTTGTGCGGCCGCGAGCGGCCGACCCCAGTTGACACGACCCGGCTGAATACTCCGCCGATGATTCGACCGTCAAGACCAGGCAGCTAGAAAGCTTCTGAACGACGCTGCCTGAACCAGACGGCCCGACCCACTTGGCGTGCGGTAAGCGGCCGGAGTAGCCACATTTCGTTCGTCTCGCTGACTAATGTTTTCTATGGCATCCACAGAAGAAGAAGCCCGCCGCGAAGCCTGACGAACATGAAATCAAAGCTCCGGCTGCTCCGATCACTAGCAGTAAATGCACGAACGTTCTGGCCACAGTTGCGGCATGGCTGTTTTTGATGTCGTTTTAGACGACATGATTCGTTACCTGTAGGGTTAGGAGAGCGCACATTACTTGCCGAGTGCACTTAGCGGCATTCACAGTCAAGCGCTCATAACCATTGTTCAGTGATTACTGAAACATTAATCCCGAATGGATGAATCCATGAAAAGCAAACTATTCGTTACACTGGCACTAACGGTAGCTAATATTTCATTGGCCTATGCGGTTGAGTCCGCGTGGCCCGAGAAAGTGCACTATCGATATCAAGAAGTATTGGGCAAGGAAATATTCTATCGAGAGTCCGGGGCTGGCAATGCACAAACACTAGTGTTGCTACATGGCTATCCTTCTTCCTCTCATACCTATAGGGAATTAATACCACTGCTGTCTGGCCGCTACCACGTGATCGCGCCCGACCATATTGGTTCAGGATTCAGCGCTAAGCCTGATCCAAATGGCTTTACCTACAGTTTTGACGTTCTTGCCGAGTATGTTGGCGGTTTACTGGCCGAGCTAGAAATCACTGAGTACGTTCTGTACATGCAGGATTTCGGAGCGCCTGTGGGCTTCCGGCTAATGATAGAAAATCCCATGAGTATTGAAGCGGTAATAGCGCAAAATGCAAATGCCTATCTGGAGGGCATTCCTCTCGCCAAACAACATTTTTTCAATACAGCACAAACGGATAAATCCGAACAAAACCTTGCAAAACTGTATGTGTTTACCGGCCCTGACGCAGTCAAGCACAAACAGTATCTTCGTGATGTACAAGACCGCCCAGAAGTAATGAGTCCGGATACGTGGATTCATGATGGTCATTTTCTTTCGACCGAACTTGAAAGGCGTATTCAGGTAAAACTGTTTCAAGATTACAAAACCAACCTTGACAGTTATCCTGAATGGCAGGCGTTCCTGCGTGAACGCCAGCCACCCATGCTGATAGTCTGGGGAGAACGAGATCCGGTATTTACTGCAAATGGAGCACGCGCCTATTTAACGGACTTGCCGAATGCGGAATTACATTTGCTTGACGCAGGTCATTTCGCCGTTGAAGAAAGAGCGGTTGAAATTGCCCAGCGGATCACGCAATTTCTTGGTGATAGCAGCTTGCAGGGCAGTATCAACAACCAACTGAAATCAAATAGGCAATAAGTCAGAACTTGCACTGTAGCCGAGCCGCTTCCCGCAACATAAGCAATGCCTACCTAATGCGGAAGTGTACGAAATCATAAATTCTTACAGGGTGACACGTGGACTCAGGGCCCTTCGAGTGCTTCTTCCTGCTTTCCATACGCAGCCTTCAATGCCTGAGCATAGCCAAGTTCAAAATGAGGTTCTAACTTTTTCCACATGGAAGCGTTCATTCCGTTTCCCTGATGCTGGTCAGTTGACGAAAGCAGCTCTTCAAGGTTTTGATCAAACGCCTGACGATCTTGCTCAAGGAAGGCAATGTAGGCATGCACATGTGCATTCCAGCGGAAAGGTGCATCTGAACTTTCTTCAGAATCCAAGGAGCTTCGCGCTGCCTGAAGCGCGGCTGATGTATTACCAGACTCACCCCGCAGTTGCGCTACGTGCCAGATCAGGCTGCGCTGAGTACTGCCGTTCACTTCTATATAGGCTTCAATAAGATCAGCAGCTTGGCTGGTGCAGCCCTTACCAGCCAGCCATCGGAAACCCGAATCTTGCGTTTGATCAAATGCCTGATAATCAAGCTGTAAGGCCTCATCTCTGTATTCTTCTAAGAACAAGTCGCATTCGCTTGAACTTATGCCAGAAAACAGTGTGAAAAAAAACGAAATTGAAAAAATAGAAACCATTTTTCTACGTCAATATTGAAGAAATTGATCTGACTGTAGTTTGCTGATGAAAGTTCATAAGAATTTTGATAAAGAACGAGGACAGGTTTTCTGCTTTAAGCTTGTTGTTGTTGGCGTTTTTCCTCACTGCAATAGGTGCAATAGGAGATAATCTTAAAATTCTGCCTTTATTGCAAAGTTCAGGACTCGCTTGTTTCGGATAACGAAGTAAATACCTGTTATACCGAGCGTAGTCGATGTAGCCACGATCAAAGGCAACAACCGGTCCGGCTGAAAGTGCATGTGTGCGATCGTCCAGAACAGCTCTCTAGCTCCTTAAGGCTCTATTTTGCGCTGAAATA
Organism: uncultured Pseudomonadota bacterium; assembly: GCA_937138395.1. Classification (GTDB taxonomy): domain Bacteria; phylum Pseudomonadota; class Gammaproteobacteria; order Xanthomonadales; family Wenzhouxiangellaceae. Next base: position 7,820 of record CAKZPB010000104.1, on the reverse strand, counting down.
ACGCATCCGCACGCTTTTACATTTCAGCAGCAATGAACCGGCCAGATTCATCGGTTTTCTGAAGCTGCTCAATGATGTTGAGATAACTCTCAGCGTCGCGATCCTGGCTTAGCTTGAATACGCTATTGAGCGATATGACTTCAATTTCAAAAGCGGCTATGGCGTTTATTAATCGATTGGTTAGGCTGCTAGGAAGATAATCGAATACGGTCGGTGAATTTTGGTCAAAATGCTCAAAATGTAACGTGACGTTTTTGAGGATTCTTTGCAGTTCAATCTGATCAAGAAATCAGATCATGCCCCGTGCATGGACACTCATAAAATTCCAGGTTGAGCGCGTGTTCGGGTTCGAATACCATGAGCCTCTGACGTACACATCAGGGCTTGAAAATACAACCAGAACCTCTGGATTGATTTCGAATGCCCTGTGATGATCTGTATTTTTCATCAGATGGCCAGTCAGAAACTGGCGCCCATCGCGTTGTTCTAAAAACATTGGAAGCTGTGTAGCAACAGATTTTGAATTTGCGTCACAGCCAGTTACAAACGCAAAAGGATGATCCGCGATGAATTGGCATATTACCGCTGGGTCGGTTTCTTTATGGCGTGGCAGATCGTACATTCGATTGATTATATAGGGTTCATATATATCTAACGAAGTCACATGCAAAAAACGACATTTGGGAAAATTTCTACATAACCATATGCCGCTGCGTCGAATGGGCGTTTACGCAGTCGATGCCTTGATCTTATTTAGTTTAATCATGTTGAGCTGTTGGCTATTAATGATTGATTCAGTTAGTGCGAATAATTGATGTCGTTTATCGCATTTGTTTTCGTACTAGCTAAGAGAACCATTAAAACAGCCCTATTCAGGCGGAACCTTTTGAAACGTGTTCTCTGCGGGATTTCCGCCTTGATTGTGATGGCAAGCGGATCGCTGACTTTGTGTGACGATTTTCAAAGCTCTCGGCGCTCGCCAAAGCCGAGCCGACACCGCCCGGATAAGCGCCGTCTCGCTCGCAAAGGGTCGTACAGAGGTTCCCCAAGAGAGGCACTACATCCTGATCAAAGTCAAATTTAGCATTGGCTTGAATCGAATAAATCACATGGAGAATTTGATGACTTCACTGGTCGTATCGCGAACAAAAGAACCCCGGAAAAGACCTAAAAGGCATCCTGCTTTTACAGGGATCTGGATTCTGATTGCATTTTTAATCGCTGGGAGCACTGCAGTGGCCGCATCGCCAAGCTGTAGCGACGGCCTGGATAACGATGGAGACGGCCTGATAGATTGGCAACTGGACCTTGGCTGCACTGACCCCGAAGATGATACCGAGGGCGGGCTCAACAATGCACTTGAAAATGGCTGGACCGTGTTCGAGCCGACAACCGATACGCGAATCATTTATGTAAGCAGCTCAAGCGGTGACGACAGTTACTCGGGTTTGGCGCCCGAATGGGATGGGGTTGATGGACCAAAAGCCAGTGCAGCCGCGGGGATCAGCCTGATGCGTGCTGGAATGCCGGACTGGCTGTTGTTCAGGCGTGGTGATGTCTGGCTCAACCAGAGTGTGGGCATTCCTTCCGGTCGCTCTGCCACAGAGCCAAGCATCCTTGGCTCCTACGGAGACTCAAGCCAGAGGCCAAGATTCGAGCTTGAGAATACCTGGCTCAACATCGCCGGCGGCACACCTGAACATATCCGAATCCTCGGGGCCCATGTTGTAATGGTTGGCAAAGCACCCGATGATCCGCGCTTCACCGGCCTGGGCGGGAACTGCATTCGCTGGGTTGCGGGTGGCGGTGATTTTCTGGTTGAAGACGTCAGATGTGACTACGGCCAGGTCAACTTGGAGGGCAATCCAAACCTGCCCTTGACGCTGCGTAGAAGCATTTTCAACGGAAACTATTCTCTAAACAGCCATGCCCAGGCGCTCTTCAGCTCCATTGATGCACCGTTACTGATTGAAGAGAACGTTTTCAACCACGGCGGCTGGAACGATGTGTTTCGCCTGGCATTATGGTCACCGGAACCCAACGTTGCAGCATGGAATCAATTCGAGAATGGACATTTTCAATTAACTTTGGATGGAAGCGCTCACAACATTACCGGCGTCGATTTATCCGGCGCCACCACCATGGCGCAAGTCGCTTCACTGTTGGAATCCGAAATCAATACCGTTGTTGGAACCGACGTCGTTCAATTTCACTTTACCGACGGTGGGGCATTTCAGCTACGTAGCGCCACTCTCCCATCCGGTCTTGGCTACTTCATATCCCGGGTCAGTGATGATGCGGATGATCTATCAGATTTATTCAATATCGACGCTCAAGGCTCGCCTGCTTCGACAGTTTTCAATCGAAACATGTACCTTGCTCACGGCTTCGGCAACACGATCGTACGGGGAAATATCGATGCTAACGGTGCTTCGGGCGGCTTGCAACTGCGTATGGGCGGCATTTGTGAAGATAATTTGTTCATGCAAAATCCGGTCTCGATCATTCTGGGCTTCAATCAAAACGATCCAAATGTGTTTGTAGGCGGCGCAATTCGCCGCAATGTCATACTGGGTGCCCGCGATATCGACACTCAAGCCCAGGCATCTGGAATTGTGCTCACTTCAGTCGCGAACGTAGAAGGTGGCGGTGGTCATTCATTGATCCGCGACCTCGAAGTTAGCCAGAACATCATCGCCCATCAGCGTCTGGGAACCGAGAGTATTTTCGGCTTGAGGGTGATCGGCGATGGCAGCTACCAGAATGTCAGCATTCATGACAATGTGGTTTACGACTGGGCACGCGAGGATTGGGCTAGCAACAACGTGCTTGACCAACGTGGAGCAGGCATTCGCCTGTGGATGCCGGGTGATTCGGATGTAGAAATTTTTGACAATATCATCAACCAACCGAACGGGGGATTCGTGCTTGCCACAGAAAATTCCGCTGATGGAGTACTGCTTCGTGACAACCAATACTGGAGCGCGGCCCCAGATCCACCAGACATTTGGAGCCGAGGCTGGTATTGGCTCAACGGATCTTCCGTGCCCGGCTCGGACTGGGATGCAGCAACGGGCGAGCTGCGACGGGCAAGCGAACAGGTTGACTTCTTCGAGCCCAGTCGTTCGATTGATTCTTATGCTTCAAGTATAGATTTGGATCCCACTTTTAGCGCATTTATTGGCGCTGCCGTCGAACAATCGCGCCTGAACTGGCAACCTGCACTAACTGCTGCCTCAGTAAATTCCTACATTCGGGCAGGCTTCTCTACAATTCTGTTTATCGACGGCTTTGAATCCCAAGGAGCCTCTGAATAAACAGGTCAATAATAAAATTCATATCCATGAATAGAATTCAACTCTAATTACTGAAGGGAAGTCTGACCTGCTGATGCCCTTAAAGCTTCAATGTTTCAGATGGCTACTGATCAAGTCAACACAGCATGGCCGGTGCTGCTGATGTTGAACAGGACCGGGTAATACGAAAACTGCGTACGATTCATAGCAAACTTCTGTTACTGCTGGTCAGATTCAACTGCATAGAAGATTCACTTTTCCATTCTCATACACAGATATACCAAAGTTTTGACTACGGTTCCAGCGGATAAATACCGGTATTCGAAATTCCAGGGCAGCCTAAATCGTGCAAATAAAAAAATAGCTTACCTTGTCGTTTTTAATGACCACCTGCGTATTAGAAGTAATGCAAAAAGTTATTAGGAGCCTCTGAATAACTCTGCATGCTGCATATTACGGGCGAAATTCCGCATAGCGCTTGATGTACTTCAGCACGGCAATCACTAGCAGAAGCTTAAGCCTTGATCCGTTCGTAATGGCAGATTGCGTGAGTTGCATGGTTAGATGACGAGGGTAGACGGGGTGAAACTACGAATGATCTTCACCTCATTGAAAATCGCGCATTTTACGAGCAAAGCGCATTCGCACAAATCAGGCTGTTGCAATAAAACTCTCGTTATGCACGTGTAGAGTTATTCAGAGACCTCTGGAGCTTTTTGGGCCATTAACTAATTCACTTGACCAGGATCGAACTATGTGGTTTTTCCAATTTCAAAAGCCTTTTCATGCAGATAAATGCAATATCCATCGGATCAATCTGTGTTTGGTTTTTCTAATATTTGCATGTACGGGAGCATTTGCTCAAATTATCGTCGATACGGAACTTGATGCTCTACCCACTACAGACGGCAGCTGCACATTAAGAGAAGCGGTAATCAATGCTAATGATGACGCCGCTACCAATCCTGATTGCTCAGCCGGTCTTGGAGTAAATGACGAAATTATTTTCGCACTGGGTGTGGATACCATCAGTCAAGTCGGGCCCATGGAAATTACTGATAGCCTGATAATAGGCAGTGAAGAACAACCAGTGACAATTATTGGGTCAGGTGAATCAAGACTGTTCGCCGTTCCAGCTCCGGTTGATACTGAATTTCGTTTTATTACAATGACTAACGGATTCACCGATAGTGATGGCGATCAGCCAGATCTCTGCGTACGTTCATCGGGTGAAGGCGGCGCACTGTGTTCTGTTGGACGGGTAACACTGGACAACAGCGTAATCTCTGATAGCCAAACAAACGGCAATGTTGCATTCGGCGGTGGTTTATTTGCATTTCAGCTCACTGCTAGTAACTTTTCATTGATCGGAAACAGCACCAATGGTGCTTTTGCGCCGGGTGGAGGCGGGTTTCTAGCTGGAGAAATGGTTCAGGTGATCACTAATGCAGTCGTTGAAAACAACAGCACTACCGGGGGCGGCCTAAACAGCCGTGGGGGTGGCCTATTCATTGTCGGCCCCTCGGTTATCGCTAACTCACGAATAACAAACAACGACACCTTCGCAGAAAATGGCGATGGTGGCGGTGTTTATGCCAACGATATTGCGGTTCTCATTAATTCGATGATCGATTCAAATGAAACCTTAGGTGCGTTTTCATCAGGCGGAGGCATTGCCAGTTCATCAGACATATCTATCGATTCATCAACCATTGCATTCAATCAAACCTCAGGAGTTGAATCATCAGGCGGTGGGATTTTCTCCGAATCTGGGGTTTTGATGCAAAACAGTACGGTCTCAAACAATTCGGCCTCACCGATCAATTCAGCAGGCGGAGGCCTGGTTGTTTTTGAACCTCCGGTGATTCGTAATAGCACAATCAGCAATAACTCGTCCTCGAGAGGAGGAGCAGGAATCCACATCAGCAGCACGTCCACCGATGCTGTTGAATTAATCAGCACCATACTTGCCAATAATTCCGGCCCAGCAGGAAATCTGTCCGCTACTGGGCTGCAGGTAAATGCTGAGGCAAGCCTGTTTGGTGATGACCCGAGCGAAATCAACGGCAGCGCATTCAATATGGTGTTTAGTAATGACCCCCTGTTAGAACCACTGGCCGACAATGGCTGCGCAGAACCCGCAGGTGCCGCCAGCAATATTCAATGCGTACAAACCAGGCTTCTGCAACTCGCCAGCCAGGCTCGTGAGGGAGGTAGCAATCCACTGATCTTATTAAGCGATCAACGAAGCGACGGGTTTGATCGAACCATCGGCCCACAGACCGATATCGGGGCTATTGAAATGAATTTCATACCAACAACAAATAGTATCGCCGTACCCGTTTTTCATCCCGCCGGATTATTAATACTGCTGCTTGGGATGATCTGCACACCTCTCTTGGCTTTGCGAAGATTCATTTGACCCTATAAAAAAATTTACCCTGGTCCACTAAGACGCATATGAATCTACTTGCTCGTACGGTAATCCCCCCGAAAATTGGTGTTGCTCAGAAGTGGAATATTCTCAATAATGGAGTAACAGGAGATTCCACATGGGCAAATCACGCTTTAGCGACCACCAGATCCTGAGCATTCTCAAGCAGGCCGAGACGGGGACCTCAGTTTCTGACTTGTGCCGGGAGCACGGCATCAGCAGCGCGACCTTCTACAAGTGGCGAGCCAAGTTTGGCGGCATGGACGCCTCGCTGATGGCCCGCCTCAAGGAACTCGAGGTCGAGAACCGCCGGCTGAAGAAGATGTACGCCGAAGAGCGGATCAAGGCTGAGATACGCCAGGAGGTGATCGAGGGAAAGCTGTAAGGCCATCTCGTCGTCGAGAGATGGCCAGGAAGGTTGTAGAGCAGCGCGGCATCAGCATTCGTCTGGCCTGTGAGGCGCTGTTCATCAGCCAGAACTGCTATCGCTACGAGCCGAAGTTTTCCGATGAGAATGCCGAGATTGCGGACTGGTTGATTCGCCTGACCCACAACCAGAAAAACTGGGGTTTCGGGTTGTGTTTTCTGTTCTTGCGCAACGTCAAGGGCTTCCGATGGAACCATAAGCGGGTCTACCGGATCTACCGCGAACTGGAGCTCAACCTACGAATCAAGCCCAAAAAGCGCATCATCAGGGAGGCGCCGGAACCGTTAGCCGAGCCCTCTACGATCAACGAGGTCTGGTCCATGGACTTCATGCACGATAGTCTGGAGGACGGCCGGGCTTACCGTCTGTTCAATGTGATCGACGACTTCAACCACGAAGGCCTTGGCATCGAGATCGACTTCTCGCTGCCTTCGGAGCGTGTGATCCGCAGTCTGGATCAGATCATTGAGTGGCGAGGCAAGCCAAAGTCGCTTCGTTGTGACAATGGCCCTGAATACATCAGCGAAGCGCTGCGAGCTTGGGCTGAGAAACACCAGATCAGCATCCAGCATATCCAGCCTGGCAAGCCGCAGCAGAACGCCTATGTCGAGCGGTACAACCGAACCGTTCGGTATGACTGGCTTAATCAGTACCTCTTTAGAACGATTGACCAGGTCAGAGAGTATGCAACGCGCTGGCTCTGGACTTACAATCACGAAAGGCCAAACATGGCCCTGGGTGGCATTACCCCAAAACAGAAGTTGGCCCTTGTGGCCTAGTCTCTACTTCTGAACCGCACCATAAATGGGAGGATTGCCCAGCCAGGGCACTTCATCTTTGGAAATAGCCTGCCGCCTTCGCCAAATTCAATGATCTGCATGTTGGACTGAAGAAGATTTATTACGTTGATAACAATTTACTGACTGGTGAACTGCCCGTCATTGCATCTCGCTGGACTGGTTCTATTACCTGAGTTTCACGCATTTCGAGTTCTACTCGGGAGATAGCCAGTCCTTAGTAGTTCAATTCTTGCTGCTTCATTACTGGAGACTGCACGACGCAGTGCCCAGCTTTCTTGATCATGGTCACCAAGTTCCTAAAAAATAATGCCAACCTGGCCTCTTTATGACTAGATTGACAGCATGCGCCTGTTCTATTTTCAATGCAACGATCTCGGAGATCGTCGCATCGGCCACCACTGCCATAGACGCAGGGAACGAAATAATACGGAGCATTTTTAGTATACTTTCCAGTATTCTGTCCGAAAAAAATGGTTTGTCATCCTCAACCTCATCAGCAATTCACATCACAACTTCAATAACGTGATTGCCCAGACATAACGACTCTGCATTACATTCAATGGATGGTGACAGCCAGTCAGGAAAACCCTTTGGAAGAAGATCGGCTCGAACTAATCACTACCGCGTAGTCAGAAAATTAGCCAAATCGAGCGCGATCAGACCGCGGCTGATGCCTGCAATGATGTATTCACTCGAATACAGTTTGCATCGTCATTCAATTAAATAGCAATAACCCTACTTTGAACGAGTACGAAGAATGAATATTAAAAGCGACTACAACCCACCCAGGGTCTGGCAGTGGAAGGATGACAACGGCGGCAAATTTTCCAAAATCAATCGGCCCACCGCAGGCGCAATTGAAG
>CAKZPB010000103.1 GCA_937138395.1 uncultured Pseudomonadota bacterium | reverse complement strand
TCGCGATACGCGAAGGTGGTCGTACCGTCGGTGCAGGTGTGGTTGCCAAGATCCATAAGTAACGCTATAATGGGCGGCTGCCAGGTTAGACACTAATCTGGCGCTTGGCATCGCAAGAAGTGCCAGGCAAGAAGTACCAGCGTTTTCCACCACCGAGACGGTGAGTGGATTTCATGTTCTTTGACAGACTAAAGGCGTAACGGCAATGGCCGAACAGAGAATTCGTATTCGTTTAAAAGGCTTTGATCACCGCTTGATCGACCGCTCGACACAGGAAATCGTCGACACGGCCAAGCGTACCGGAGCCCAGGTACGTGGACCGATTCCACTGCCCACGCGTAAGGAACGTTACACCGTGCTGATTTCTCCGCACGTGAACAAGGATGCGCGTGATCAGTATGAAATCCGGACCCATAAACGACTGATGGATATCGTGGATCCCAACGACAAGACCGTGGATGCACTGATGAAACTCGACCTGGCCGCCGGTGTGGACGTCCAGATCAAGCTGTACTGATTTAGGAAACGCAGTCATGGCAATTGGAATTGTAGGACGCAAACGTGGAATGACCCGGGTATTCGTCGAAGACGGTACCTCGATTCCTGTAACCGTAGTCGAGGTCAGCCCGAATCGGGTTACCCAGGTACGCAACCAGGAGCGCGACGGGTATTCAGCGATCCAGGTGACTACCGGTGCTCGCCGTTCGTCTTTAGTGAACAAGCCCGATGCAGGCCACTATCGTGCCGCTGGCGTTGAGGCAGGTGAGGGTCTTTGGGAATTCCGTATCGATGGTGCGGAGTCCGATGTGCCCGAAGTCGGTGCTGAAATCACCGTTGAACGCTTCGAGTCAGGTCAGAAAGTCGATGTTACCGGCACCAGCAAGGGTAAAGGGTTTGCGGGTGTGGTCAAGCGCTACAACTTCCGGATGCAAGACGCCACGCACGGCAATTCGCTGTCGCATCGCGCGCCGGGTTCAATTGGCCAATGCCAGACTCCGGGCCGTGTATTCAAAGGCAAGAAAATGGCCGGCCAGATGGGTTCGGAGCGCGTTACAACGCAGAACCTTGAAGTCGTACGAGTAGACACCGAACGCAATGTGCTGCTGATTCGCGGTGCCGTTCCCGGCGCTCCGGGTGGGCACGTGATGGTGTGCCCGTCGGTCAAGAGCCGCTGATAGATAAAAAAGCACAGGTTTAGGAACAGACTTATGGAACTCGAAATTTCAGGCGGCAGCAAGATGACGGTCAACGAAGCTGTATTTGGCCGCGACTTTTCAGAGCCGCTCGTGCATCAGGTGGTCACGGCATATCTTGCCGGAGCCCGCGCGGGCACGAAGGCGCAAAAGAACCGTTCTGCGGTTGCTGGCGGTGGCCGCAAGCCCTGGAAACAGAAAGGTACCGGCAACGCACGCGCCGGCACCATACGGAGCCCGATCTGGCGCTCGGGTGGTGTCACGTTCGCAGCGTCGCCGCGTGATCATTCGCAAAAGGTCAACCGCAAGATGTACCGCGGCGCCATGGCAGCCATTCTTTCTGAACTGGTTCGCCAGGATCGTTTGATCGTGGTGGATGGTTTTGATCTGGCCGAGCCCAAGACCAAACTGCTGTCTGCCAAGCTGAATGAAATGGACATCGACAAGGCCCTGATCATTGTCGCTGAGCTTGACAGCAACCTGTTCCTGGCCAGCCGGAATTTGCCGGGTGCATTTGTCTTGACCGCTGATCAGATCGACCCGGTCAGCCTGGTCGGCGCTGAACACGTCATTTTGACGACCGACGCCATCAGCAAGCTGCAGGAGTGGTTGGCATGAACAAGGAACGTATGTATCAATTGATTCGCATGCCGCACGTGTCGGAGAAAACTGCACGTTTGCAGGCCGATTCGAATCAGTACGTATTCGAGGTTGCGCGTGATGCCGACAAGGGCGAAATCCGCCAGGCAATCGAAGGGCTGTTTGATGTCCAGGTTGAAAATGTCAGCGTGGTCAACGTCAAAGGCAAATCGAAGAGCTTCAGAATGCGGGCCGGTCGCCAACGCAGCTGGAAGAAAGCGTATGTGCGTTTGGCTCAGGGCCAGACCATCGAACAACTCCAGGCCGACTAAGTCCGGCTTGATTGAATTGAATTAGTACGGGAATACACCATGGCAATTGTCAAGGCAAAACCGACATCACCAGGACGACGTGGCAAAGTCAGTATTCGCCACGATCACCTCTGGAAAGGCAAGCCGCATGCGGCACTGACCGAATCCAAGAGTCGAACCGGTGGTCGGAATAACAACGGCCGTATCACCACGCGTCACATCGGCGGTGGGCACAAGCAGCGCTATCGCGTAATTGACTTCAAGCGTGACAAGGATGGCGTGCGCGGCATCGTGGAACGGATCGAACACGATCCGAACCGGAGTGCACATATTGCGCTGATCAAATATACCGACGGTGACCGTCGCTATATTCTTGCGCCTCGCAATTTGCGCGCTGGCGATGAGGTCATGAGTGGTTCTGAGGCGCCGGTCAAGCCGGGCAATGCAATGCTGCTGCGTTCCATTCCAGTGGGCACCACGGTGCATAACATTGAAATGAAGCCGGGTAAGGGCGGTCAGCTGGCTCGCTCAGCCGGTGCAGGCGTTCAGCTGGTTGCTCGAGAAGGTCGTTATGCAACGCTGCTGCTGCGATCAGGTGAAATGCGCAAGATTCTGACCGAGTGTCGCGCGTCCATCGGCCAGGTTTCCAACAATGAGCATAATCTCGAAAAGTTGGGTAAGGCCGGTGCCAGTCGCTGGCGCGGTGTTCGACCGACCGTTCGCGGTGTTGTGATGAACCCGGTTGATCACCCGCACGGCGGTGGTGAAGGTCGTACCTCTGGTGGTCGTCATCCTGTCACCCCCTGGGGTTTGCAGACCAAAGGCAAGCGGACGCGTAGCAATAAGCGGACCAACAAATTCATCGTTCGCTCGCGCAAGAAGCGCAAGTAATAGCGACAGTAATTCAGGAATACAGCAATGCCACGTTCATTAAAAAAAGGGCCGTTCATTGACCATCACTTGCATGCCAAGGTGGAAAAAGCGGTTGAAGAGAACAGCAAGCGTCCGATCAAGACGTGGTCACGTCGATCGATGATTCTGCCGGATATGGTGGGTTTGACCATTGCCGTGCACAACGGTCGTCAACACGTGCCAGTGCTGATCAACGAAAACATGGTCGGTCACAAGTTGGGTGAATTTGCGCCAACGCGCACGTTCAAGGGTCACGTAGCGGACCGCAAGACCAAGTAAGGATGGGTTGAACAATGGAAGCGACAGCAAAACTCAGAGGTGCACGTATTTCAGCGCAAAAAGCGCGCCTTGTGGCAGATCAGGTTCGTGGGCTTGACGTCGAACGTGCAGATGAAATGCTGAATTTCAGCACCAAGAAGGGCGCGCATATTGTTCGTAAGCTATTGCTGAGTGCAGTAGCCAACGCTGAAAACAACCAGGGCGCCGATATCGATGAACTGAAGGTCAGCCGCATCATGGTCGATGAAGGTCCGACCCTGAAACGTGGTCGAGCGCGTGCCAAAGGTCGGTATACCCGAATCCTGAAGCGTACGAGTCACATCACGATTACGGTCGCGGAGAAATAAGGAACTGTTATGGGTCAGAAGGTACATCCAACCGGGATTCGGCTTGGTATTTCCAAGAACTGGGCTGCGCGCTGGTACGCCGAGCGTGAAGAGTTCGCCGACAACCTGAACAAGGATCTTGAAGCACGTCGCTTCATCGACAAGGAGCTGTCGCACGCTGCGGTCAGTCGCGTCGAAATCGAGCGTCCTGCCAAGCAAGCACAGGTCACGATTCATACGGCTCGCCCGGGGATCGTGATCGGCAAAAAAGGTGAAGACATCGAACGTCTCCGCCGCAAGCTCAGCGGCATTCTGGGTGTGCCAACGCAAGTCAGCGTCAGCGAGTTACGCAAGCCGGAACTGGATGCACGGTTGGTTGCTGAAAGCATTGCCCAGCAGCTCGAGCGGCGGATCATGTTCCGACGCGCCATGAAGCGTGCAGTCGGCAATGCGATGCGTCTGGGTGCGCTGGGCATCAAGGTGCAGGTCGGCGGTCGCTTGAACGGCGCGGATATTGCCCGCAGCGAGTGGTATCGCGAAGGTCGCGTGCCGCTGCATACGCTGCGAGCCGATGTCGATTATGGCGTTGCAACGGCCCAAACAACCTATGGCGTCATCGGCGTCAAGGTTTGGGTCTATAAAGGCGACGTATTTGATCTGCACGCTGAGGCGAGTGAATCAAAATCGTCCGGTAAGGGCGCAGGTCGGGAGAACTGAAATGCTGCAACCGAAACGTACTAAATTTCGCAAACAGCAGAAAGGTCGTAACCGCGGCCTTTCCCAGGTTGGCAACAAGGTCAGCTTTGGTGAATATGGTCTGAAGGCGACGACGCGCGGATTCATTACAGCGCGTCAGATCGAGGCGGCCCGTCGAGCCATTACGCGTCACGTAAAACGTGGCGGCAAACTCTGGATCCGCGTTTTTCCAGACAAACCCATTACCAAGAAACCGGTCGAGGTTCGAATGGGTAAGGGTAAAGGTAACGTCGAATACTGGGTGGCCGCAATCCAGCCGGGTCGCGTCATTTATGAAATTCAGGGCGTCAATGAGGACGTGGCTCGCGAAGCGTTTCGTCGTGCTGCGGCCAAATTGAGCGTCAAGACGACAATGGTTTCGAGGTCGTTGGGATGAAAGCAAGTGAATTGAAAGAGAAGTCGGCTTCCGAGCTGAACGACATGCTGGTTGATCTGCGCAAGCAGCAATTCGATCTGCGTATGCAGTTGGGCACCGGTCAATTGAATGGCCCGCACCAGCTGCGCCAGGTGCGTCGTGATATTGCGCGAGTCAAGACCATCATCAATCAGGCTGAAGGTAAGCAGGCATGAGTGAACAGAACAACAAGCGGGTCCATCACGTTCAGACTGGCAAAGTGGTCAGCAACAAAATGGACAAGACCGTCACCGTTCGTCTTGAGCGTCAAATCAAGCACCCGCTGTACGGCAAATACATTCGCCGCTCCAGCAAAGTGCACGCACATGATGAAAACAACGACTGTAATGAAGGCGATGTCGTGCGTATTGCACCAGGCCGACCGATTTCCAAACACAAGAGTTGGAACGTGGTCGAAATCGTCGAGCGCGCGCAGTAAACGGCACGAACCACGTTTTGAGAGAACAACCATGATTCAGATGCAAAGCAGACTGTCAGCGGCCGATAACAGCGGAGCACGTGAGCTGATGTGTATCAAAGTGCTGGGCGGATCGAAGCGTCGCTATGCCAATATTGGCGATGTGATCAAAGTCACCGTCAAGGATGCGATTCCGCGCGGCAAGGTCAAGAAAGGCGAAGTTTATAACGCCGTTGTTGTTCGTACGCGCAAAGGCGTTCGCAGGCGTGACGGCTCATTGATCCGCTTTGACGGCAATGCTGCAGTCATTCTGAACAGCAAGCTCGAGCCGATTGGTACGCGTATTTTCGGACCGGTCACGCGTGAGCTGCGGAGTGAGCGCTTTATGAAAATCATTTCACTGGCGCCAGAAGTGCTGTAAGGAGCGAGTAAGGCAATGCAACGTATTCGTAAAGGTGATGAAGTGATCGTAACGGCGGGCCGCAGTAAGGGTCAGCGCGGTCACGTACTGAAGGTCATGGATGACAATCGATATCTTGTCGAAAACGTCAACATGATCAAAAAACACATGAAGCCAGACCCCCAGCGCCAACAGCCGGGCGGAATTGTCGAGCGTGAAGCGCCGATTCATGGCTCGAATGTCATGCTCTACAACCCGGTGACCGATCGTGGTGACCGCGTTGGTTTCAAGATTTTGGAAGACGGTCGCAAGGTGCGGGTATTTCGTTCCACCGGCGAAGTCGTGGATATTTGAGCCGCTAAGGCACACTGAAGGTTATCGCAATGAGCAGGTTACAGGAATTTTATCGGGATGAAGTCGTAGGCCAGCTGAAGGAAAAATTCGGCTATGCCAACACGATGCAGGTTCCTCGGATCGAAAAGATCACGATCAATATGGGCTTGGGCGAAGCCGTGGCCGACAAGAAGGTCATTGAAAAGGCCGTCGGTGACATGACCAAGATTGCGGGTCAAAAACCGATTGTGACCAAGGCGCGCAAGTCTGTAGCCAGCTTCAAGATTCGTGATGATTATCCGATCGGCGCAAAAGTCACGCTGCGTCGCACGCGCATGTACGAATTCATTGATCGCCTGGTCAATATCTCGCTGCCGCGTGTGCGCGATTTCCGCGGTATCAGTCCAAAATCATTTGATGGCCGTGGTAACTACAACCTGGGCATCAAGGAACAAATCATTTTCCCTGAAATCAATTACGACCAGGTGGATGCGATTCGCGGTATGGATATCGCAATAACTACATCCGCACAGAATGATAAAGAAGGTCAGGCGTTGCTGGAAGCCTTTGGCTTTCCTTTCCGGTCGCGCTAAGGAGTATTGAACTATGGCTAAGAAATCAATGATTGCCCGCGATGATCAGCGCACCAAGTTGGTCGTCAAATATGCGGCCAAGCGCGCCGAGCTGAAAGCGGTCATCGCGAACCCGGAAGCCGACTTCGAAGAGAAGCAGGCTGCCATCTTCGCGCTGAGCAAACTGCCGCGTGATTCGAGCCCCGCACGTGGTCGTAACCGCTGTCGTCAGACGGGTCGTCCACGCGGGTACTACAGAAAATTTGGATTGGCACGAAACAAGTTGCGCGAAGCTGCCATGCGTGGTGATATTCCCGGTCTGCGAAAAGCGAGCTGGTAAGGAGAATTTGTAAATGAGTATGAACGACCCCATCGCCGATATGCTGACCCGCATTCGCAACGCACAGGAAGTGCACAAGAAAACGGTTTCCATGCCGCTTTCAAAGGCCAAGGTTGCCGTTGCAGAGGTGCTGAAAAGCGAAGGCTACATCGCTGATTTTCGCACTGTTGGCGAAGGTATCAAGCGCGAGCTCGAAATTGAATTGAAGTATATGAATGGCAACGGTGTCATTGAGGTCATGCGTCGTATCAGCAAGCCCGGTCGCCGTTTGTACAAGCAAGTGGACGACCTTCCGCGGGTTCGCGATGGCCTTGGAATTGCCATTATCAGCACCTCCAAGGGCGTAATGACCGATGCTGAGGCGCGCAAACACGGACACGGTGGCGAAGTGCTCTGCACGATTGCCTGACGGAGAATTGAATCATGTCAAGAATTGCCAACAATCCGATTGATTTGCCAAAGGGCGTTCAGTTCAATCAGGATCAGGACACGGTCTCGGTCAAGGGCCCGAAAGGCGAATTGTCGATGTCCATCCATCCGACTGTCGAACTGACCAATGAAGATGGCCAGTTGAAGTTTGCGCCAGTCGGCAAGAACAAGTCTGCGATGGCGGGAACAATGCGGGCGCTGGTAGCCAACATGGTGGAAGGCGTGACCAATGGGTTCGAGCGCAAATTGGCGCTGGTCGGTGTCGGTTACCGCGCCCAGGCTCAGGGCAACAAGTTGAACCTGCAGCTTGGCTTCAGTCACCCGGTCGAGTTCCAGGTGCCTGACGGAATTCAAATTGAGACACCGAGCCAGACTGAAATCATAGTGACGGGTAGCGACAAGCAGCAAGTTGGGCAAGTCGCTGCCAAAATTCGAAGCTACCGCCCGCCTGAACCCTACAAGGGTAAAGGCGTTCGCTACCACGATGAGCGGGTAGTAATGAAAGAAGCCAAGAAGGCTTAACTGACGCTTCTGGGTTGATCCAAGGAACAAAGCGATGAAAGACAAGAATATTGCCAGACTGCGACGCGCACGAAAAACGCGAGCCAGGATTGCCCGGGGTGAAAAGCCACGGCTGTCCATTTTCCGTTCGGGTCGTCATATCTATGCTCAGGTCATGACGGCAACAGGTGATCGCACGATTGCAACGGCTTCAACCGTTCAGTCAAACGTCAGCGAGGGTCTGAAGAGCACCAGCAACCGCGATGCAGCCGTTGCAGTAGGTAAATCGATTGCCGAGCGCGCACTGGCTGAAGGCGTCAATGAAGTGGCCTTTGACCGGTCGGGTTTCAAGTATCACGGTCGCGTCAAGTCACTGGCAGATGCTGCCCGTGAAGCCGGTTTGAAATTTTAATCAATACAGTATTTCTGGACAAACACAATGGCAAGAGACAACGAACGGTCTGATGACTTTATCGAAAAGCTGGTTGCAGTCAATCGAGTTGCAAAAGTGGTCAAGGGCGGCCGCCAATTCGGCTTTACTGCGCTGTCCGTAGTCGGTGACGGCAACGGCAAGATTGGCTTTGGCTATGGCAAGGCGCGTGAAGTGCCGCTGGCCATCCAGAAGTCCATGGAGAAAGCCCGTCGTGACATGAAACAGATTTCGCTGAACCAGGGCACGCTCTGGCACCCGGTGAAGTCCCGTCACAGTGGTTCCCGCATTTACATGCAGCCTGCATCTGAAGGTACCGGAGTGATTGCCGGCGGCGCGATGCGTGCCGTGTTCGAGGCTGTGGGCGTGCATAACGTCCTGGCCAAGAGCGTTGGTTCAAACAATCCGATCAACCTGGTGCGGGCTACGGTCAAAGGACTGGAAAACATGGCTTCACCGGAATCAGTGGCAGCCAAGCGCGGCAAGTCTGTTGAGGAGATTCTGGAAAATCATGGCTAAGAAATCACCGTCCAAACTGCGCGTCACGCTGGTTCGCAGCACGAATGGCACAATCGGCAAGCATCGCGAAACCGTTCGCGGACTTGGCCTGCGCCGTATGCACCATACCGTTGAGCTGGAAGATACCCCGGCGATTCGCGGCATGATCAATAAAGTGAATTATTTGGTTCAGGTCGAACAGGCCTGAGACACTGACAGCATGGTGGGTTGCAAGACAGCCTGGCCATGATTGGAGCAGACAATGAAATTGAATACAATCAAGCCTGCTAAAGGTTCAAAGTCCGCCCGCAAACGCGTTGGCAGAGGCATTGGTTCCGGACTCGGCAAAACTGGCGGTCGCGGCCATAAAGGTCAAAAGTCCCGCTCTGGCGGTTACCATAAGACCGGTTTTGAGGGTGGTCAATTGCCGCTGCAGATGCGCTTGCCCAAAGTGGGTTTCCGCAGTCAGGTCAATCGCTTTACTCGCGAAGTGCGTTTGTATCAACTCAATGCACTCGATATCGATGTGCTGGATCTGGATGCGCTGAAACAGGCCGGCGTGGTGCCGCGCTCTACGCAAAAAGTGAAGTTGGTCAATACCGGCACCCTGGAACGTGCATTCACGGTCAAGGGTCTAAGCGCCAGCAAGGGTGCAATCGCCGCGATTGAAGCCGCGGGTGGAAACGTCGAATAATGGCATCCAATCCCTCACAAATGGCGGGCATGTTGGGCAGCATGGGTCGACTGACCGAGCTGCGCAATCGTTTGCTGTTCGTGCTGGTTGCCTTGCTCGTATTCCGCTTGGGTACGTTCATACCAGTACCGGGTATCAACCCGATTGCGCTGGTGCAATTGATGGATCAGCAGCGCGGCACGATTATCGACATGTTCAACATGTTTTCGGGCGGCGCGCTCGGTCGTTTCTCGATATTCGCGCTCGGCATCATGCCGTATATTTCAGCGGCCATCATCATGCAGTTGATGAGCCATGCGATCCCGCAGCTCCAGCAGCTTCGGAAAGAAGGCGAGTCGGGCCGACGAAAGATCACTCAGTACACGCGCTACTTCACGGTTGTACTTGCACTGTTCCAATCCTTCGGTATTGCAATGGCGCTGCAGTCGCAAAGCGCGGGTGCGGGCCTGTCTGTCGTGATGACGCCCGGACCGGCGTTTATCTTTGCTGCGGTTGTGACGCTGACCGCCGGCACCGTGTTCCTGATGTGGCTGGGCGAACAAGTCACTGAGCGTGGAATCGGTAACGGTATTTCAATCATCATCTTTGCCGGTATTGTCGCCGGGTTGCCAGCCGCTATCGGCAATACGCTTGAGCTTGCCAATACCGGACAGCTGCATATTGCAACGGTTGGATTCCTGGCCATATTGGCGGTCGCCATCACGGCGTTTGTCGTGTTTGTCGAACGTGGACAGCGCCGAATTACCGTGAACTATGCACAGCGTCAGGGTCGACAGGCGTATCAGAGCCAATCGACGCATCTGCCGCTGAAAGTCAATATGTCGGGCGTCATTCCGGCTATTTTTGCTTCGTCACTGGTGCTGTTCCCGGCCACGATCACGAGTTGGTTTGGTCAGGGCGGGCAGGTCACCTGGTTGCAAAATATTGCACAGCAGCTGACCCCGGGCTCACCGGTTTATCTGCTGCTGTTTGGCGGCATGATTACTTTCTTCTGTTTTTTCTACACCGCGATCGTGTTTAATTCGCGCGAAACAGCAGATAACCTGAAAAAGTCAGGCGCCTTCATTCCGGGCATTCGGCCGGGGCGGCAGACGTCTGAATACATCGACTACGTGCTGACTCGCCTGACCGGCGTGGGCGCGGTCTACCTGGTAGCAGTTTGCATGATGCCGGAATTCCTGCGGATGCGCTGGAACGTTCCGTTTTACCTGGGAGGGACGTCGCTGTTGATTATCGTTATTGTCGTAATGGATTTCATTTCGCAGCTTCAGGCTCATTTGATGTCCCATCAGTACGACAGTTTGTTGAAAAAAGCCAATCTGAAAGGGTATGGACGGTCTGGCGTGGTCCGGCGTTGATCGCCGCGCTGGCCAGAGGAGAGTATTGACATGAAAGTACAGGCATCAGTAAAGAAAATTTGTCGAAACTGCAAGATTGTTCGTCGTCGCGGCGTCGTGTTCGTGATTTGTACCGACCCGAAGCATAAACAGCGGCAGGGCTAGGATTTCTGATTCTGGTGGCATGCTTCAATTCCGCCGGGATCGCTATTGGAAAAAGGGATGTAAGCTGCTACAATGGCCGGCTTGCACTGAAAAAGCCTGACGCTGATCTTGCGTGATCGGCCGGCTTTTTTAATTTCGCTAGAGAAGTTTACGGAGAAGATGAATGGCTCGTATTGCAGGCGTTAATCTGCAGCCCAACAAGCATATCTGGATCGCGTTGACCCAGATTTATGGCATTGGGCGCACGCGTTCGCAACTGATTTGCAGCACGGCGCAAATTGCACCGGATACACGCGTTCGGGATTTGACCGAAGGTGAAGAAGAACGTATTCGACAGCTGATAGGTGAATTCACCGTCGAGGGCGATCTCCGTCGTGAAGTCGGTATGAGCATCAAGCGTCTGATGGATCTTGGTTGCTACCGTGGTTTGCGTCATCGTCGCGGCCTGCCGGTACGCGGTCAGCGCACACGCACCAACGCACGCACCCGCAAGGGTCCGCGCCGTCCAATTCGCTAAGGATTGAAGCAATATGGCTAAGCAAACTGCCAAGGGCAAGAAAAAAGTCAAGAAGGTGATTGTCGATGGCGTCGCACACGTGCACGCATCATTCAACAACACCATCATTACCATCACCGACCGTCAGGGCAATGCGTTGTCGTGGGCTACCGCGGGTGGCTCTGGTTTTCGTGGTTCGCGGAAATCAACGCCGTTTGCGGCCCAGGTCGCTGCAGAAAACGCTGGTAAAGCAGCTCAGGAATATGGTCTGAAAAACCTGGAAGTTCGCGTCAATGGCCCCGGCCCTGGCCGCGAATCTTCTGTTCGTTCGCTGAATGCAATTGGCTACAAAATTACTAACATTATCGATGTGACGCCGATCCCGCACAACGGATGTCGTCCACCGAAAAAACGTCGCGTCTGAACCGCGGACACACTGTACGGATATTGTCATGGCTAGATACACTGGACCTACTTGTAAACTGGCTCGACGCGAAGGCGTTGACCTTGGGCTGAAAAGTCCCGCCCGCAGCCTGGATTCGAAATGCAAACTGGAGCAGCCGCCTGGACAACATGGCTCATCACGCCGCCAGCGCTTGTCAGACTATGCATTGCAGCTGCGTGAAAAGCAAAAAGTCAGAAGAATGTATGGCGTGCTTGAAAAGCAGTTTCGCAATTATTACAAGAAGGCTGCCCAGCGCAAGGGCGCAACGGGTGAAAACCTGTTGACGTTGTTGGAAGGTCGCCTCGACAACGTGGTATTTCGGATGGGCTTCGCGGTCACGCGTGCAGAGGCGCGCCAGTTGGTCAGCCATCGCTTGATCGAAGTCAATGGTCAAGTCGTTAACATTCCTTCTTTTCAGGTCAGCCCGGACGATACGGTCTGTGTTCGGGAGAAGGCCAAGAAACACCTGCGTGTCCAGGAAGCGGCGACGGTTGCTCGCGATCTGGATATGGTTGCGGGTTGGGTCGACGTTGACTTTGACAAAATGGAGGGCACGTTCAAGTCCCTGCCGGAACGTGATGATCTGCCGCCCGATATCAACGAAAACCTGATCGTCGAGCTGTATTCGAAGTAATTCATCTCTGTGATGTCTGGCGCCGCGTGCGCTGGAATACAGAGCATTGATTCATTATCAAGTTACTGATTTAACTATAGAGAGGCATTCATGTCGGATGCATATTCAATGATTGAAAACATGCTCAAGCCCAAAGGCTTGATCGTGGACGAAAAGTCACCGTTTCGCTCCAAGGTAACGCTGGAGCCACTCGAGCGTGGCTTTGGCCATACGCTCGGTAATGCGCTGCGTCGTGTTTTGCTGTCATCCATACCGGGCGCAGCAATTTCCGAGGCTGAAATCGAAGGCGTATTGCATGAATACACTTCTGTTGAAGGTTTGCAGGAAGACATCGTCGAGGTTCTGTTGAATCTCAAAGGCGTTGCCGTCCGTATGCACAGTCGTGACGAAGCCACACTCACCCTGTCTGCCGATAAGGCTGGCCCGGTCACAGCGGGTGACATCCAGTTAGACCATGACGTTGAAGTGGTCAATCCGGATCATGTCATTTGCACGCTGACCAAAAAGACCAAGCTGCGGATGCAGCTGAAAGTCACTCGTGGCGTTGGATATCAACCTGCCGCAGCGCTGCGTTTCAATGAAGAAGAATCGCGTACGATCGGTCGTCTGCAGTTGGACGCATCCTACTGTCCGATTCACCGCGTCGCCTACAGCGTAGAGAGCGCGCGTGTTGCTCAGCGAACGGATCTCGACAAACTGGTCATGGATATCGAAACCAATGGCACCATGTCCTGCGAGGATGCGGTCAAGTTTGCTGCGGGCGTTCTGGTTGACCAGATGGCAGTATTCGTTGACTACGTGGCACGTGACAAGGACGAGGAAGCGAAGGCTGAACAGAGCTTCGATCCTGTATTGCTGCGTCCTATTGACGATTTGGAGCTGACGGTCCGTTCTGCCAATTGCCTGAAGGCAGAGCACATTCAATACGTCGGTGATCTCGTTCAACGTAGCGAAACCGAACTGCTGAAGACCCCGAATCTGGGCAAGAAGTCGCTGACTGAAATCAAGACCGTACTGGCTGCGCATGACCTTGCACTGGGTACTCGTCTGGAAAACTGGCCGCCGTCGAACCTGGCGCGTGAAACCTTTTAATTGGAATTTGCTGGAGAATCGCGATGCGTCATCGTAAAGCGGGCCGTAAGCTCAACCGGAATTCTTCTCATCGCAAAGCGATGTTCAAGAACATGGCTTCCAGCCTGTTCAAACACGAGCTGATCCGCACAACGCTGCCGAAAGCCAAGGAGCTTCGCCGCGTTGCTGAACCATTGATCACCATGGCCGGTGAAGACACAGTGGCCAAGCGGCGACTGGCGTTTGCGCGTCTGCGTGATCAGGAAGCGGTTGGAAAACTGTTCAATGACCTTGGGCCACGCTACCGTGAACGCCCAGGCGGTTACATTCGCATTCTGAAGTGCGGCTTTCGTGCCGGAGACAAGGCTCCCATGGCCTACGTCGAGCTGGTCGATCGGCCCGATGCGCCAGGTCAGGAAGCGTTGGAATCCTAAGAGTCAAGCATTCACCGGTGAACACCGGAGGTTCAGGAAAGCCCGGCTGCATGCCGGGCTTTTTTTGATCCCTTGTTTGACCATGGGCCTTTCGGCGAGTAACCGGACTGGGCGCTACAATAATCGGGTGATCGCTGCTGAATCCTCCCTATGCGAAAATTTCTGATATTTGCGGCTGCAATCCTGTTGATCCTGATCGGCCTCTGGGCCAGTCTGGTCCTGTATTTTGACGAACAGCGCATCAAACAACTGGCGATTGATCATGTTCGGGCAGAAACAGGTCGTGAGCTGATCATCGACGGCGCGCTCGACCTTTCTGTATTTCCGAATCTGGCGCTCAGGGCCGAACAGGTGCGCTTGTCCGGCCCAGCAGCGAGTACCAGCCCTGATTTGTTCACGGCCGATCAGCTCAGCCTGTCGCTCCGGCTGCTGCCGCTGCTGCGCGGAGAAATCGAGACCGGTGACATCGCCTTGAGCGGTGCTGAGATTCGTCTTCATACCGATCTTGACGGCAATACGACGCTCGATGGCTTGTCTTCGGCACCAGTGTCAGCCTCTGATACGGCTGCTAACCCGCCCGGTTCTGACCGGCCTGCGCTCAGTACCGGTGAAATTGTGCTTTTGGACATTCAGCTGCTGGTCAGTGATGAACGAACGGCTCAACTGCAGCGTTTTTTGATTGATCGTCTTCAGGTTGATGCCTTTGCCTTCGGTCGTCCGGTTGCGTTCGAACTGAATACTGAGCAGCTGAATCGATCGACATCGATTCGCAATCTCCAGGTCAAAGGGCAGTTGATTATCCCTGCTGGTAATACACCTATCCGCATCGATAAATTCTCGTTGAGTGGTCTGGCGAATGCCGTTGAACTGGGTCTGAAAGGAGTGATCGAGCTCGAAGCGACACCGATGATTCAGGCTCGTTTTGAGCAAGGTGCCTTGATGCTCAATGATCAACGCTTTGCATTGGCATTCAGTTATATCCAGTCCCGGCCAGCCAGAATCGACGCCAGCCTGGTCGGCGATCGAATGGATCTTGATCAGCTGCTTGAAGATCTGGAACCTCAACTATCAACAAAAGCTGACCAGGCGACCTCACCGCTATTGGTATTGAGAACACTGGATCTTGATGCCACTGTAGCCCTCGATGCGCTGCTTTTCAGCGAATTCAATTTGTCCAATCTCGAGGCGGAGCTGACGTCCAGGGCCGGGGTTGTCACACTGGATCCATTCAACGCGAATCTGGACGGCGGTCGCATCAGCATGACTGCGACCATCGACCTGAACCCGACCCCTGCAATTGTTCAACTTAGCCCTCAAATGGAAGTCAGCGCGCTTGATCAGGCGCTTGCGCCCTGGAGTATTGGCCAATATGTGCGTGGCGCAGGAAAGCTGCAGCTCCAGCTCACGGCAGCGGGACTGAGTCCCGAAGCGGTGCTTGATAGCCTAAGCGGAACCGGCCAATATGATCTTCGCGATGGCGCACTGATTGGAATCGATTTCGGCGGCATGGTCGAGGGCCTGGCCAATCGGAATGTTGCCGAGGCGTTGCGTGGCGGGTTGGGCGGTACGACCGAGTTCGATCATCTACAGGGGCTGCTGGATATCGAGCGCGGCAAGCTGCGATTCCCCGAATTTGACCTGCACAACGAGCGTTTAGGCCTAAAGGGCGAGATCCTGGTGGGTATCGCGAATGGCAGTCTGGACGGTGAACTGCGCCTGAATTCCCCACGGCTGAATACGATTCCGTTGGCCCTGAGCGGATTTTTGAGCCGCCCCCAGATCACACCCGATCTTTCTGCGGCACTCCGAGAGGCGGCCGGTCGCAGAGTGCTTGAGCTGCTCCAGGGTCGTCAGGAAGAGACGACGCCCGAGCCTGAGGATAAGCAAAACGACGATGGAAACGATGGCTAGCATGATCACCCGCCGGATTCGACCGCGTTGAACCCGCATGAGCAGAATCAGCAGCAGGCTGCTGCACTTGAACAACGCGCATTGCTGGCAGGTTTGATTGCCTATCTGGTCTGGGGGCTTGCGCCGCTGTACTTCAAGTTGCTACAGGTGGTGCGGGCAGACGAAGTTGTTGCTCATCGCGTGATCTGGTCGATCGGATTTTTGTTGTTGGTCTTAACGCTCCGCTACCGCCATCGATTGATCCAGCATATCCGGATCCCGGTCCGGGTGGCTTCGGCGCTGGTGATCAGCTGCAGTCTGCTGGCGATCAACTCACTGTTGTTTGTGCAGGCCGTCCATTCCGATCGTGTTCTTGAAACCAGCCTCGGCTATTTCATCAGCCCTTTGGTCAGCGTGCTGCTGGGTCGGGTGTTTCTCTCAGAAAGCTTGCTGCTGCCACAACGCTGGGCCGTGTTGTTGGCTGCTTCAGGCACGTTGTATCTATTCGTATCGATTGATCAGGTTCCCTGGTTTGCGCTTGGCATTGCAATCAGTTGGGGTCTGTATGGATTGGTCCGGAAAGTGACCGAGGTCGGGCCGATGGTTGGTTTGTTGTGGGAAACGATACTGTTGCTGCCTGCGGCATTGGTCTGGCTGTACTGGCTTGGCCTTTCAGATATCCGCTCTTTCGGCCAATTCGGCACTGCCATCGACGGGCTATTGATTTGTACCGGTTTGATCACCATCGTTCCGTTAGTATTGTTTGCAACAGCAGCACGTGGATTGCCGTTAACGACGCTAGGGCTCATGCAATACATTGCACCGAGCATGAGTTTTCTGCTGGCGGTGTTTCTGTTTCGTGAGCCATTCACATGGAGCCACGCGATGGCCTTTTCGGCCATCTGGATCGCGCTGTTGATTTACAGTATTGCCGGCTGGCGTCAGATGCGCCACGTGGGCATTTGATTCTGTCCAATCGAAGATCGAATAACTCATAGCAAGGCACGCCTGAGCATCATATGAATCAACCAGAACCCCGTCCTACGAGCCGGAATATCCAGTCGCTATCGGCACTGAAGCCACTGATTCTTCGCTATCGGCTGCAGATTTTCCTGGCCGCTGCGTTTCTGTTGTTGGCTGCAGCCGGTGCGCTGGCGATTCCGGCAGCGGTCGGCCAGGTAATTGACCAGGGCTTCATGGCCGACGATATCGAAACGATTGATCGCTGGTTCTGGCTGTTGTTTATGGCCGCGATCGTCATGGCCGTGGCGGGCGGTTTACGCTTTTACTGGGTATCCTGGATCGGCCAACGCATCGTGACCGATCTTCGGCGCGACGTGTATCAGCGCGTGATTGGCCTTGGCCCTGATTTTTTTGCGAGCACGCGCACCGGTGAGGTATTGTCGCGCCTGAATACCGATACAACGCTGGTTGAGTCATTGATTGGCTCAAGCGCCTCGGTTGCGATCCGGAATCTGCTGATGCTGGTCGCCAGCGCCATCATGCTGATCATTACAGCGCCTTCTTTATCTGGTGTGATCGGGCTGATGATCGTATTGGTGTTTCTGCCCGTCATGATCCTGGGGCGCTGGGTGCGCCGTTTGTCACGTGCAGCGCAGGATCGTGTTGCCGATTTCAGCGCCCATGGCGATGAAACCATCAATGCGGTCTCCACTGTGCAGACCTTCGCCCAGGAAGAGCGAGAATCGAGCACTTTCCGGCAGCTGGTAGAACAGGCCTTCAGCGCACAGCGCCGACGCATTGTTGCTACGACCATCCTTGTTGTGCTGGTTATTGTCATGACGTTCGGTTCCGTAACCTTCGTGCTGTGGCTGGGTGCGCGTGCGGTTCTCGAAGGCGGTATGACGCCGGGACAGCTCAGTCAGTTCGTGTTGTATGCCTTGATCGCTGCCGGCTCTACAGCCGCACTCAGCGAGGTCTGGGGCGATGTTCAGCGCGCGGCCGGCGCAATGGAGCGACTGGCGGAACTGCTGCAGGCCAAATCCGCGCTGAAGACGATTGATTCGCCGGTTCCACTGCCGGCGGGCCCATTACGGGTTGAATTCGATGACGTGTCCTTTGCCTATCCTTCAAATCCGGAAGCCATCGTCATCCGAAACCTCAGCTTTGCAATCGAGCCCGGTCAGACCGTGGCCCTGGTGGGCCCGTCAGGGGCCGGAAAAAGCACGCTGTTTCAGCTGCTGCTACGATTTTATGACCCGGTTTCAGGTCAGATCCGCATTTCGGATCAGCCGTTGAACCGGCTCGATCCACGGGAACTGCGTTCAGCGCTGGGCGTGGTGCCGCAGGATGTCCAGCTGTTTTCGGGTTCAGCCGGTGAAAATATTGCCTATGGCGTGCCGGGAGCGGATGATCAGGCAATCCGGGTTGCAGCCGATGCGGCGCAGGCGTCGGAATTCATCATCCAGCTCGACGAACAGTTCGATTCGTTTCTGGGCGAAAAGGGAACCCGACTCTCCGGCGGCCAACGCCAGCGTCTGGCCATTGCCAGGGCATTGATCAAGCAACCGCGCCTGCTGTTGTTGGACGAGGCCACCGCCAGCCTGGATGCCGAAAGCGAGCGCCTGGTGCAACAAGCCATTGATGCGGCCAGTCGAGATCGCAGCGTACTGATCATTGCGCATCGGTTGGCTACTGTGCGGCGCGCCGATCGTATTCTGGTCCTGAACAAGGGGCAACTGGTTGCGCAGGGCACGCACGACCAGCTGCTTGAGTCTTCTGAACTGTATGCAAGACTGGCGCGACTGCAGTTTGCTGACCAGGCCGATTTATTCGAAACAAGTCGAACAGAATCTGAACCAACCTGACGCGCTACAATCAATACCATGAAGCGCCCGTTTCGAAGGGCGATTTTCAGGCTTGCTGTCAACGCTATTTTTGGACTGAAACTACAGGATTACGTCATGCAATCGCATTTATTGGTCACACGCACACTCACGCTGGTTTTCGCAATGAGCATGCTCGCTGTTCTGGCAGGCTGCGCTGCCAACTCACCGTCCAACGACGTTCTGATCGCTGATTCTCGTGCGGCGCTGGTGCGATTTGCAGAAACCGATTCGGGCTTGAATGACTGGGTCAACCATGCCCACGGCTACGCCGTATACCCGAGCGTTGGTAAAGGCGGGCTGGGTTTCGGCGGTTCATTCGGTCGCGGAATCGTGTTTGAGCGGGGCGAGCCGATTGGCCGCACCTCCGTGACACAGGGAACCGTTGGATGGCAGATTGGCGTGCAGAACTACGCCCAGGTCATCTTCTTTCAGGATGATGCGGCCTTGCGCACCTTTCAGCGCGGCAATTTCGAATTCTCGGCCCAGGCTACCGCAGTGGCGGCCACCGCTGGCGCTGCTGCGACCACCAGCTACGAGCGCGGCGTGGCGGTATTCATCATGGTCAAGGGTGGCCTGATGGCCGAGGCGACGGTGGGTGGGCAGAAGTTTGAATACCAACCGCTTTGATTTGATTTTATAAATTCTACAAGTCAAAATCTAAGGCGTTTAGCCGTTCGCCGGCTTGTGCCAGGCCTGCTGAACTAAAGAGCAAGCTTTTTTCTTTTTGATGATCAAAATCTAAAGCATTTCGCCGCCCGCTCTGCGGGCTTATGACATGATTTCTTTTGGCTTGAAATTCAAAGACGGTTTCGCCGCTCAATGCGTGAGCTGATGCGAGTGACTTTTTGGGACCAAAAAGTCACCAAAAAATCCCCCGCGACTTCACCGCCCAGCGCGTCGCGCTGGATACCCTGCAGTGCACATATAAAGCGATCAAAATCACAGTCAAAACCATTTCGCCGCACGGCTTCGCCGGCTGATGCGACTGACTTTTTTGCCTTGCCAAAAAAGAAAGCAAAAAAGGCGCTTTAAAACAGCCACCTGGAGTGCTTTCTAACAGATCAAGGCAATAATTCGGTTCGTGTTGTTGCTTAAGCTTTTCGGATCGCGGGGTGTAATCGCTTAACTAAACTGGCTTACAAGCCTGACTTTTCAGTTGGTTTGAAACCAAAAACGATAACAGGCTTTGAATTTTGTGATTTCTCGGAACCTTTTGGGTTTGGACTTTGCCGTTGACTTTCTTGTGCCATGGCGGTGCCGAGGAGCGGAGCGGCGGGCGGAATCAGACGAAAAGGTGTCTGAGCGTAGCGAGTTCTTTTCGCCCCGCCTGGCGCGAGCACCGCAGGGAACCCGACGATAGCCGGGCACCGACACCGGCCACAGCGTTTTGGTTAATTTTTGCGCAACAAAAGCAACCCGCATCAGCCCGCGCAGCGGGCGGCGGAACGCCTTTGACCTTAAAGTAAATCAAACAAACGAGTTATTAGCAGGCTAAGCCGAGCGGCGAAACGCCTTTGACTTCGAAAAAATAGCTTGTCGATCATAAACAATAAAACCATCATTGATGAACCTTTCCCGAACGCCCTGCGTTCTATCTGGTAATGAACCCGCAATTCAAACAAGCTGAAGCGGACTGGCATGTACTTCGCGCACAGCAGGGTAGTCAACGCTCGCTGGCATGGCTATTCGAGCATTTTCAAGCGCCTGCGCTGCGATTTGCATTACGCACCTGCTGGGACCGTGAACTGGCGCAGGATGCGGTCCAGGAGGCCTGGCTCGAGGTCGCCGGCAATCTGCGCAAGCTGGATGATCCGCGCGCCTTTCGGGCCTGGTTGTTTCGACTGGTGCGGTGGCGGGCGCTGGATCAGCTGCGGCGTAATCAGCGTCATCAGCGGGGTCGCACCGACGTCGAGACCAGTGAGCTGTCGGCGCCGGATACCAGCAGCAAGCTTGATCTGCTGGAGCAAATCGAGCGACTGCCTCAAATCGAGCGGCAGGTGATTCATCTGTTCTATCTCGAACAGTGCTCGATCAATGAAATTGCCGCGGTCATTGAAATACCCGTGGGCACGGTCAAGTCGCGATTGCATCGTGCGCGCGAACAATTGAAAACCATTCTGGAGGCCGATGACGCGCCATCGTTGCGTGCGGTTTCCACCCAACCAGGAGACGCAGAATGACTATCGACGATCAAATTCGTAAATCGCTGGAACAACAGGCCGCGTCAGAGAATGAATTACTGCTACCGGAGCGTGGTTTGTTCGGTATGTTGCGTAACGCGTTCAGTGGCAGCATGCGGCGCTGGGTCTGGCTGACCAACTTCATGGCGATTGCCGCCAGTGTATTTGTGATCTGGTCCGGCTTCGCGTTTTTTACTGCCGACGGCGGCGACCAGCGCGTATTCTGGGGCGTGTGCCTGATCATCTCGCTGCAGGCCCAGGGCTTGCTGAAGATGTGGATCTTCCAGGAAATGAACCGCGTGTCGCTGGCGCGCGAGATCAAGCGCCTGGAGCTGCTGGTAGCACGCCAGCAGGATTAAGTTCGGATGTGCACCTGCCCGCAAATGCGGGTGGGTGCTGTTGAAGAAGACTCCGCGCTCAGTAGCTCAGGCCCGCGCGCTTGTAGACAAATGCCATCAGCCAGGCGGGCCCGATCAGCAGAAACTGGATATCCTTGAAGAAGCTGGGTTTTTTTCCCTCGATCTTGTGGCCAATGAATTGCCCGATCCAGGCGCCGACAAAGACCACCAGCGCAACCAGCCACAGCGGCGTGGCAAACGTCTGCGTCACCCAATAGCAGATCAACAGGCAGGCCAGCACGAACAGGCCGATGCCGACCGAGAGTCTGGGTGACATCCTGATATACCAGAGCTGCGCCAGGACGGCAGTCAGTACGGCCCAGTTCAGCCATGGATTGCCGTTTTCCCAGGGCGTCGGAATCGACCAGATCAGGGCGACTACGCTCCATACGATCAGCGGTACACAGATCCAGTGGATCAACTTGTTGGTCTTGTTTTGATGGCTCGCGCCGTATTCATCCAGCCAGGCCTGCGCAGATCGCATTCAGGTCTCCATTCGGTCGTCGGGTATAGACACCGTACTTCACCAAAAACCCGGGCGGTTGTCAAATACCGCCTGCGCTGACTGAATGGCTACCCAGTGGCCGCTGAAGGTTCAAACCAGTAAAATAGTGTGAATGACAACGCAATACTTTGGAACAGACGGCATCCGGGGCCGGGTTGGCGAGCATCCGATCACGGCGGAATTCACGTTGAAGCTCGGCGGTGCGCTGGGTCGTGTATTGACCGAACGCATGGACGAGCGCTGCATGGTCGTGATCGGCAAGGACACGCGCATTTCGGGCTATTTGTTTGAGTCTGCGCTCGAGTCCGGGTTAGCTGCAGCAGGCGTTGACGTGCTGCTGCTGGGGCCGATGCCCACACCGGCCGTCGCGCATCTGACGCGCTCGCTGGGCGGTGCGGCCGGTATCGTGATTTCGGCCTCGCACAATTCATTCCACGATAACGGCATCAAGTTCTTTTCCGCCCATGGCCGCAAATTGCCGGATTCGATTCAGCAGCAGATCGAGCAGCAGCTGAATCAGCCGTTTACGCACGCCGCGTCCGAGCAGCTTGGCAAGGCGCGCCGGCTGGATGACGCCAGTGGCCGCTATGTCGAATACTGCAAGGGCACGGTTGCCTACGGCACGCGCCTGGAAGGCTTGAAGATTGTGCTGGATTGCGCAAATGGTGCAACCTATCGCATTGGCCCGGCGGTATTTGCCGAGCTGGGTGCCGAAGTCATTCCGATTCATCATCAGCCAGATGGCCTGAATATCAACAAGGACTGTGGCTCGACGCATCCCGATTCGATGTGTCAAACCGTGGTCGAGTCGGGCGCTGATGTCGGTATTGCGTTTGATGGCGACGGTGATCGTGTATTGATGGCCGACCACACCGGCCAGTTGATCGATGGTGACCAGATCCTGTTTGCTCTGGCCAGTGCCCGCGAGCGAAACGATCAGTTGAACGGTGGCGTGGTCGGTACCGTCATGAGCAATTTTGGCCTCGAAGAAGCCTTCCGCGAGCGGCAGATCGAATTTGCCCGGGCCCGGGTCGGCGACCGGTACGTGCATGAACAGCTCGAATCAAACGGCTGGACGCTGGGCGGTGAGGCGTCAGGCCATATTCTGTGCCTGGATCGGGCCTCGACCGGTTGCGGCATCGTCAGCGCACTGCACATGCTGGAAGTGATTGCTTCTAGCGGTCATCGACTGGCTGATCTGGTTGCTGATATGGTCAAATATCCGCAGGTCATGATCAATGTGCCGGTATCGGCTGACGCGCGCGACGCACTGGACAGCAATGAGCAGGTGCAGCGCGCGGTCGAAGAAACCGAACAGGTGTTGAACGGCTCTGGTCGGGTCGTGCTCAGGCCCTCCGGTACCGAGCCCGTGGTCCGCGTGATGGTCGAAGGCCGCGAACAGCAGCAGGTCGAACAACTGGCCAGATCGTTAGCACAATCGCTGGCCGACCACGTGCAGCAAGGAGCAAAATAGTGAGCGAAAACGAATTTGGCATTCCGGTGCTGGACCTGCAGACGTTCAGCGGCCAGCAGGACGAATTCACCCTTGCGCTAGGCCAGGCCTATCGGGAATATGGATTCGCCGGCATTACCGGGCATGGCCTCGGTGATGGACTGATGGGCAAGGCCTATGCCTGTTTCCGTGATTTTTTTGCGCTGGACGAAGCCGTCAAGAAAAAATACCACCAGCCGGGCACTGGCGGCGCACGGGGTTATACCGGCTTCGGCGTCGAGCAGGCCAAGGACCATGACGTACCCGATCTGAAGGAATTCTGGCACGTCGGCCGGGAAGTGGAGGGCCACAATCCCCATCCGGACATCCTGCTGCCGAATCTGTGGCCCGAAGAAGTCAGTGACTTCCGCACCACGGCACTGGCGCTCTATGGCGCACTCGATAATCTGGGCCAGAGAATGCTGTCTGCCATTGCGCTCGATCTGGGTCTGCCAGCCGACTGGTTTGCCGACAAGGTCAATATGGGCAATTCCATCCTGCGCCCGATTCACTATCCGCCCATTGATGAATCCAGAGAAGGCGCGGTGCGCGCCGCCCAGCATGAAGACATCAACCTGATCACGCTGCTGATCGGCTCGAAAGAGGGCGGCCTGGAAGTGCTGAACAAGCACGATGAATGGGTGCCGGTGACTACACTGCCGGGCACCATCATTGTCAACGTCGGCGACATGCTGCAGCGCCTGACCAACCACGTCTATCAATCCACCACGCACCGCGTTGTCAATCCAATTGGCGAAGCCGCCCGCCACCCGCGTTATTCGATCCCGTTCTTCCTGCACCCGAACCCGGATTTCATTATTGAAACCCTGCCGCAGTGCATCACCGACGACAACCCGAACCGCTACCCCGAGTCGATCACTTCACACGGGTATCTGCAGCAGCGGCTGCGGGAGATTGGATTGGCCTGAAGGCGAAAGGCGATGAACCGCAGATTACGCGGATATACGCAGATTATTTGAGCAAATTTAATAACCCTTTAGCAGATCAACAATATCAAGTAAATTTGCTTTGTGTGGTTTATTAAAGATCAATTATCAATCCAATTTATTCAGGCGCAGATTCGACTACTAAGTGCAATTAAATAAGCGGACAATTAATCTACGTGCTTGCCTCAGAATAATTCATTCGGTTGCTTGCCGCCACGTGTTATCCGTGGTCGATTGTTTAATCGCTCCTTGACTGACTGGATCTGCTCATCTGATACTTGATTGAAGTCTGTTCCTTTAGGAAAGTATTGTCGTGAATAGACTGGGGTCAGGTTTTGATTCTTGAGTTTTGCTTTCGCTTCTATAATCTGAGTGAATCAGCGAAATCCCCGGTTTACAAATCATGTACTGCAGGCCCTGACACTGGATTGACTACGCGCACACCTTCCATAAGCTGGTCTTCATTCAGGTCTTCAGAATACAGAACGGCCGCTCTGCTAATTGCTGCCGCATGCACGATGAGCGCATCCCAATACGACAATTGATAGCGTTGCTGGATTTCCGAGGCATGCAACACGCTGCTTGGTTCGGGCGATACGATGGTCCACGTCAGGTAGGGTTCGATCACTGAGCGGGCGGATGCGGGCTCCAGCGGCGAGGGGATTTTGCGCGTGATGTTGACATAAAATTCGTTCAGCACCTGCGTACTCAGGACGCCTGCGCCGCTCTCCCACAGGTCTGAAATAAGTTCTTTTGCCAATCGGTGTTTTTCGCCGGCATCGGCATCGTGCGCGTAAATCAGGATATTGGTATCGACAAAGCTAGCGGTCATACAGCGCGTCTCGGTCAAACTTTGCGTTACCGAGATGAAAGCCGCGATTCAAGTTGGCCAGGGCTTGCTCGCGCGCTTTCTTATGGGCCTGTGTATTGCGTACCAGTCGCTCCAATTCTTGTGCTAATAGTTTGCTGACAGAGAGCCCGCGCTCGGCTGCCAGAACACGAGCGGCCTTAAGTAGCTCCGAATCCATTGAAAGGGTGATATTTTGTGCCATAGGGTTCAAATATTTACGTGATTCACGTATCTTGCGTGAAAATCACTGGTTTTTCAAGTTTTGATACTCA
Source organism: uncultured Pseudomonadota bacterium (assembly GCA_937138395.1). Taxonomy (GTDB): domain Bacteria; phylum Pseudomonadota; class Gammaproteobacteria; order Xanthomonadales; family Wenzhouxiangellaceae. The sequence goes on along the minus strand of CAKZPB010000103.1, from coordinate 1,821 downwards.
GGCAGCATTGCGGTCACTCACAGGATGCGGCAAGTGCTGAGATGTAAAAGAGTTCATCAATAGCCAAGTCAATTCCCCCAAATTAATTTCCGAAAAGCAGTGGGCTTTGGCTGATCGCTGAGATTTCGGATCGTGCTTTTGCGCGTCCGGAATGACGGAGGAGTTGCTTAAGAAGTGTAAGCCCCTGGATCGGCACTGTCGTTCCGGCCGAAGCGCCGGAATCTTAGAATGTGGGCAGTGTAGTCTGCTTGGGTTCATTGCGAAGATTTCGGAACGTGCAATGCACGTGCGTAATGACGGCGGGATTGATTTGGGAACCTGGGGTCAAGGCTTGCTTATTGCATTAGTTCTTTGACTTCAACAATCCGCGTACATCTGCGTAATTTGCGATTCCCTTTTTGCTTCTCGAGGAGTTGCCAATTCATTTTATTGTTTGACGATATAGTATTCGCTGTTCTGGGGAAATTTTGAATATGATCACCAGCACTCAGTTGGCATTATTGAAGTTTCTTGCGTTTTCCATCGGCTTCGTGTTTTTATTGCGCTATGCGTTTGCCCCGGTTGGGTCAGATAGTTATTACATCTCGATTGCCGTCGTAGTGGCCTGTGTTTTGTTCGGTATGGGCCTGTGGAGTGCGACCAGCGTTGCGATTGCCTTCGCGGCCTGGCACTTCACGGACTTTTTGTCGGATTCATTTTTCTTCTATTTCGTTCTCCCCTCAATTTCCGCCGTTTGCCTGGGTGGATTCATTATCCGATTCTTCCGCTTTCGACCAGTGGTTCTGCCATCGACTTTGGGAAGCAGTAGATCGACTGCGGATTCGGATGAATCAGCCAGAGATATTGATGGCGTAGATTCATGATGAACCTGCTGAGGCGCATTTTTTTGGCCTTTGTGCTGCTGGGGTCGATCCAAGCCGGTATAGCCCAGCAGTTGCCAGAACAGGATCTGCGAGTGTTGTTTGTTGGGAATAGCGTGACCTATGTCGGCAATCTGCCGGCGGTATTTTCCGCGCTGGCGAATGCCAATGGCCGGTCTGGCAGTAGTGACATGATTGTTCAAGGTGGTGCGACGCTGTCACAGCGGGTTCAGGATCAATCCGTACGCGAAGCGCTGCAGCTAAATAACTATGATGTATTGGTGCTGCAGGAGCGAGGGGGTGACCTGATTGAAGCGTTCGGGCCGGAAGCCGCTCGCCAATCTGAAACAGCGATCGCAGCACTTGCTGAATTGGGACAACGGCAGGAGCTGCGCGTTGTTTTGCTCGGCACCTATCAACAGCATCCAGACGCTTCAAAGGCTTTGTCTGAAGCCGAGGCTGCCGCAGCACTCGACGCCGGTATTGAATATATTGACTTGAGCAATAACTTGCATAACGCAGCCAAGGCGAATCCCGATCTTGAGTGGTTTGCTTCAGATAGCATGCACCCAGGCAATGACCTCACGTTACTGGCGGCTGTTTTGCTCTTTGAAACGATCATTGGAGAACTGCCTCAGGCAAAAGCATTTCAGGTTGAAGCGCCTATCTATGGAGTCAAAAGTGGTCTGAGTCCTGAGCTCAGAAACAGCCACGATGACGCGCCATTAGTAACAACAATCGGAACCACCTATAATGAAGTGTCCGTTTCGCGTTGGATCGATGCTCTGCAGCAATCCGAATAATTTCAGTGTAATCTCGCCACTGATCGCCTGCAGGCAGACTCCTACTCCTTCGGAGTTCTAACTCTGTTTCCGATTGTCATCCGCGGTAAAACGCGTCCGCTGTTACAGCTCGCTCTTCCCGTCCACGCTCCACATGCGCGCCATCATCAGGTAGGTGA
>CAKZPB010000102.1 GCA_937138395.1 uncultured Pseudomonadota bacterium | reverse complement strand
CGCAGATGAAAGTCCGAATATTCGGGACTCGAGGTTCGTTTTTCGTTTTTCGTTTTTCAAAAAGGCTACCTACTTAGTTGTACCCGTAGGAGTCTGCCTGCAGGCGATCCAGGTGTTGGGTTTCTAGCTAAAAATCGCGAACAGGCTCGCTCCTGCCGGAATGCCATGACCACACCATTTGCTAATGCTGTTGTATGAGCCTGCTTACAGGCGATAATTCTTGGATGAATCAAACGAAAGAACTCAGTTTGATTTCAGTGACAAGCAGCTGTACCAAAAAATTTTTTTTGGGCTAATTTCAATTCAATCGATTGGTTCTCAAACCGCTTTGCATTCATTCCGAATTACTCGAATGCCAAGTCATTGGTAAAGACGTCCAGCGGTTCATAGCTGCCGAAGCCAGGGAATACTTGACTGAGGTTGCCGGGTGCCACACCCATACGGTCGACCAGCAGTTCGGCCAACACCTGACGATAATCGGTTGTGACGTCAAGATCCTGACCCTCGAATAACGACAAATCATCCAGGCCCGGGAATTGACCATGCAGGCCGCCGTTGACCTGGCCACCCAGCGCCAGCATCGAGTTGCCGTAGCCATGATCGGTGCCGGCCGAGCCGTTGGAACGCACGCGGCGGCCGAATTCGCTGACCACGACAACCTGAACACGATTCATCAAGTTGCCGAGCGACGAACCGGCCAGGTCAGTATAGAACGCGTGCAAGGAGCGGGAAAATTCTTCGAGCCGAATACCGTAATAGTCATAATGATCCGGATCACCGGGATTCGGCACGCCCTGCCCTTCATGCGTATCCCAGCCGCCATAGTCGAAGGTGGCGGCGACTACGCCGGTATCCAGCTTGATCAATTGAGCCAGATTGCGTAACTGAGTTCCGAGCGTACCCGAAGGATAGTTCGCGCCGCCCTCCGGCTGATAGCCATCGGGACGATCAACCGGGTCGAACAATCGAAAATCAATCTGACGCATGTATTCCAGCGCTTCGGCCGCAGTACGGCCGGCTGGCACGAAATCCGGTCCGCCACCGAGCCACAGCGGGAACAACAACTCGTGCGCACCCTGATGACCGGCCAGATCGCTGTTAGTCTCATTCCAGGACCAGTGAAAACCATCCACACGGAATTCCTGGGCGCTGGACACCGAGAAGGCAGCAGCATCACCGGCCACGGCACGCGAAGCCGTCGAGCCGAACGCAAAGTTGGTGCTCAGCAGCGGCTCGGGCAGATTCGGCATCAGCGATGCCGCGCGCGTCAGCCAGCCCGTATTGGTCGATTTATCGCCCGGGGTGCCCAAGTCGATAAACGCCTGCGTGTCGAAATGACTGCGATTGACGGCCGTCGACATGCCGCAGCCCTGGATGACGGCTAGTCGCCCCTGGTTGTAGAGCTGATGCAGCCACTGCACCGGCGTACCGACCGAATCGCCCGGGCCGCCGCCAAGTCGTGGATGGAAACCCCATTCGGAATTGATCGGGCGCAGCCGATCCTCTGGAATCAGCACAGAGTCCCGGCGCGACTCATAGGCGACCCGTTCCGGTCCTGACATGGGCGCCAGCAGATGCAAGCCATCGATGCCGCCGCGCAGGAACAAGTACACCAGCACGTTCTGTCCGGTACCTCGAGCGAAAGCTGATGGGTTGATCAATAAACCGCCGGGCAAAATGCTGGCCCCGGCCAGCGCACCTGTACCGCGAAGGAAATTTCGTCGAGTAATCATCGCTGCAGCACCTCGGGCAGACTTAGGATCATCGAGACCATCGCATTGAGTCGAGCGCCATTGTAGTGGCGAGACAAATCACCGCTGCTCCAGAAGCCATAAGGTGCATCCGTATCCAAATCCATCGGCTGATCGGACGGCCCGTTCTGACGCAGGAAATTGATCAAGGCCTGTCGTCTTGCTGCAGCCGGTACGTAGCCGAGAATCCGATCCAGCCAGAAGTCCACTAGATTTTCCGGTGTTCGGTCGTTGGCTACCGGGAATGCCGACTGGGTCATGCTCAGTATCGGCAGCAACTGCGCACCACCATCCTGCATCTGCGGCAATCGACTGATCAATCGCCAGGTCTGACCCAGCACGGAACTGGAACTCCAACTTGTGGCATCATCCGGATAGCCATCGGGTGCCGGCCAGCGATATGCACCATGGCCGGTCTCGCGCATGCGGGTGAAGAATTCGCCCCAGGGATGCCATTCGGAAAAGTCGCCGGGCACCGGCTCGGTACCGGTCTTGCGGAGCGCGCCTACTACCTGCTCGAAGGGACGCTTCATCTTGCCCGAAGCCGTATCAAATGCCGCGGAGTCCAGCAGGATGTGACGCATGACCTGTGCGATCTGATTCGGCGACTGTTGCTCGGCCCGAAACACGGCCGCAGCCGATTCAACCAGTGGTTCTGGCGGGTCATCGGACACAAAGCGCAGAATCAGTTTGCGGCAGACGTGACGGGCCGTTGCCGGATGATCAGCCAACAGGTCCATAATCAGACGACCGTCGGACTGCGCCGGCTGGTTGGGCAGAATGAACTCACCCAGAAAGAACTTTCCGGCCGTGTCATGCCAGGGTGCCCAATATAAAAATTCGCCGGTATCGAATTCAGGCGTATCCGGAAAACTCCAGTGGTCGTCGGCAACGGTCCAGCCGGTAAATGCACGCGCAGCCTCATATACATCCCAATCGGAGTAACCCACCTTGTAGCCATCGGGCCCAATTGGCACGTCATTCGGGTTGTTGGTCGGTATATAGACATCGGCACCGAGCGACATCAGCTCAAGCAGTTCGCGCGCGAAATTCTCGTTGAAGTCACTGCCGCGGCTGCTGCGATTGTCCAGGTAGTACAGCATGGCCGTTGACGAGGCCACCGCCTCGAGTATCTGGCGGAAATTGCCGAGGGCATTGGGCCGGATCACGTCACGGTCATAGTGCGCAAACACCGCCTGAATCGTGAAATCCCAGCCGAATATGTTGAAGTGGTCGTGCCAGAACTCAACCATCCGCTCCTGCAGCTGTCGTTGACTACAGGTGGCCAGGATCAACCGCTGCGCTTCACTTTCAACCACCGGCAATCGGCGGTCCAGACCCGAATTCTGGTCACCACGAATATGGTCGGCCCAGAGCTGGGCCAGCGATTTGTTCAGCGTTTGATAATTGCCCGAAGCAATCAATGCCTCGCAGGCATTGTCGTTGATGCTTGCTGGATCCAGCTGTTCGTCGACCCAGGCCTGCAATCGAGCTGCATCATTGCCGGCCAGCGATTCGAACTCGGACTGCGACTCCGGCGTGGCTCCGTAGGTCAGACGCTCCAGCACGCGCCGCGCAAAAGGCACCGTCGGCGTCGGGAGCGTCTCGAAATCATCCTTGAACAGCACATCATCGCTGCCGCGCTGCAGTGCAACATCCGCCATCCGGCCAAACTCCTGAATACTGGGGTTTATTGATTACAAATTTTACCGAGCCTGATGATTGCTAGCGGTGATGCAGTTCACAATTTCACGGATACGGCTGCCTGAGTACAAACCTTGTACAGATGACAGGATTTGAAAAGCGAAGGATATTTACCGCAGATGATGCGGATGGAGGCAGAACAACATCCGAATATTCGGGGCTCGGGTTGTTTGGTCTGTTGGTCGTTTCGATCAGTCTGTAGGAGACTGCTTGCAGGCGATCCGGTTTTTAGGATTCTAGTCAACAATCGCGAGCAGCCTCGCTCCTGCATACCCTAATCTGAAAATTTCCGCCGCTTTATTCTTTGTTGACCCGTCTGTAGGTGCCTGCCCACAGGCGATTGATCTAGAAAAAACATTCATACGGGATCGCCAATCAAAAGAGTGGTCATGGAATTAATGTGCGTGGTTATATTAACCACCGTCTGGCGCATCGCCGTCACCGGAACTTCTTGCATCACCGCTGAATCCGCCCAACCCGCTCGGCACTGGTCGAAAGCGGAAGAATCGGATAATGAATCCACCCAGGCAAACGGCGGAA
>CAKZPB010000101.1 GCA_937138395.1 uncultured Pseudomonadota bacterium | reverse complement strand
GCAGAAACCGCAGTGTACATGCTGGTACATGAGGATTTCGAGCACCGGAGAGCCCAGCCACAGCCTCGCGCAACAGCCCTCAAGCGATTTTTCAGCCTGGGGGCCAGGACAGTTTTCGCCCCCCGAGCAAATGTAGATGAATGTGATAGACCGCCTGCCCGCCATTGACGTTGCAGTTGAAATTCAATCGATAGCCATCCTCGGCAATACCCTCGGCTGCTGCAATTTCCTTGGCTGCTAACACCATGCGCCCGATCAGCTCGGCATCGTCCGGCTGAACATCATTGATGGTCGGAATTTTCCGCTTCGGGATAATCAGCACGTGCACCGGTGCCTGCGGATTGATATCGCGAAAGGCCAGAATGTCGTCGTTCTCCCAAACGATATCGGCCGGAATTTCTCGGGCAACAATTTTTTCGAATAAGTCATCAGACATTTTTTGTTCCTGAATTGGATGAGTCGGTCAATACCGGTCAAATCAAAAATCGTCAGTCAAATTGCCGAAATTGACCACAGTGCTATTGTCAGGTGTGGCTTCGATTTAGGATGTTGGCATGTGGTCGGCTTTAGCAAGCATTGCTTTTACTCTTTGCCTTGTTCTGATACAGATTGTTGTTCCGAACCGGCCAAAGCGACGATTCGAACAGGCAATCCAGCGCCGGCCGGAACACTATGCCGAACCGATCAACACATTTCATTTCGGACTATCGATCGGCTTTAATTTGTTTCTTGACATGCTGTTCAATCTGATGATCCTGCATCGGAGTCTCAAAGAACCTGTATGACAGCATGAACCATGGCTATGGTACCGGCTTCCGAAATAACTCGAGGATTGGTGCAGCCGCTTGTTCCGGCGTCGGCAGCTCAGCTGGATTCTCCATCGGCCAGATCCGGCTTCTCAGCGGGCTGTAGAACTTGCCTGGGTCGATGCCATGGACTGCAATCCCCTTCTGCTTGCACTCGGCCTTCAGAATCTTGACCAACGCTTCACGCCCGGCCTGGGTCACGCCGTACGCGCCCCAGTAGGCGCCGGTGACCTGGTCCAGGTCATCATTGACCCAGATGGTCTGGCTATCGGAAGTTCTCGACATCAGCGGCAGCAGGCACTGAGTCAATAGAAACGGACCGGTCAGGCCCGCCTGGAGCGTATTGATCCACTCATCCGGGGGCACGTGATCAAACGGTCGAAGTGCCGCAAAATCGGCTGCCGCGTGTATCAACCCGTCCAACCGGCCAAGCGAATCTTCGAGCTGTTCGGCCAGTTCAGCGTAGTCGTCGGGCCCGGCACCGGCCAGGTCAACGGGCGCGATCAGTGGTGGTTTTCCCTGAGCTGCCAGCTCATCGTGAAGCTTGTTCAGGCCTCGAAGATCGCGGTCCAGCACCACACAATCAATATCTGCCTGAGTCAAGCCGTGCACCAGCGCCTGGCCCAAGGCACCGGCTGCACCAGTGATCAGCACCGTTTTATTGCCACTTGCCATGGATTCCGTTTGATTCCTGCATCAATTTGCCTGATGATAGCGGGATTACCGATTGATTACCTACGAAATCCCATATCTGATGCCTTTTTACGAATACGCAGTTGACTTGAAGCATGCCGAAACCGGGGAAAGCGGCTGTAATCACTGTCGTAATCGCTTTACCGTACTGCAAAAGGTGAGCGACACCGCCATCCAGCACTGCCCCGTTTGCGGCAGCCCGGTCAAGCGAATGATTTCTCCACCCCATGTTGTTTCCGGCAAGGCCCATCAGCTCAAGGAAAGCAACATTGAAAAAGCCGGTTTTACGCAGTACAAAAAAATCGGCAAAGGCATGTACGAAAAGACCGCCGGCAAAGGGCCGGGAATCATCTCCAGCGATTGACCGATAACCAGGTCAAAGCGCTTTTGCAATTGTTGCCGTGAATCAAAGCATCAGCTTGCGGTCTGAAATAGTCGGTTCACCAACTCCCGACGACTCGAAATGTGATGAGTGAGCAAGACAATCCATGCAACCAGCCTCAGTCTGAATGGCACTTGCAAGATCAGCTGTTCGAGGAATTGCTCGCGCTCGAACCCGAGCAACGAGCTTCCCGCCTATCCAATATTCGTCAGGAATCGCCGGCTCTGGCAGATAAGCTGTCTCGCCTGCTGAAGGCAGCCGAGGACGACCAACCAACCACGCTGCTTTCGGAGTCCACGATGGGGATCGCAGCTCTCGATTCACTGGGTGAACAGCAGGTGCCTACGACAATTGGTGCATGGAACATCATTCGGCCGATCGGCGAAGGGGGCATGGCGCGTGTCTTCGAAGCCTCGCGTCCGGTATCGAAAGGCAAACAACGCGCCGCCATCAAGATTTTGTCGCGCGGTATCAACAGCGAGTGGGCCGAGCGCAACTTCCAGCACGAAATCGAGATTCTGGCCCGTCTGGAAGATCCTCGTTTATCCAGACTGATCGACTGGGGTATCACCGAACAACATTCACCGTGGTTAGCCATGGAACTGGTCGAAGGCCAACGTATTGATCAGGCCTGTGATCAACTGAAGATGCCTGTGCAGTCGCGCGTCAAAGTCATGCTGCAGGTGATTCGAGCGATTGCCTATGCCCATCAGCAACTGGTTGTGCATGGCGATATCAAGCCCTCCAACATATTGCTGGATGATTCAGGGCACGTGCGAGTGCTGGATTTCGGCATTTCAAGACTCGGCAATTCGCATGCTGACAAACGTAACGAATCGACGCAAGCTTACACTCCCAACTACGCCAGTCCTGAGCAATTGCGCAACGAGCCCCTTGGGCCGGCATCCGATATTTTCCAGTTGGGTTTATTGCTGTATCGCTTGATGACGGGCGACACACCCTTCCACCATCCCTCCGGTAAAACAGAACCGCGTCTTGAAGCAATCAAGCATTGGCCTGAAACACAATCGGGCTGGTTGCCCGACATTGAAAAGAACGCTGCAGCGGCTCGCAGCACGACGGTCACGAGACTATCGCGAAGCATCTGCGGAGATCTGGAATCGATTATGCGAACAGCGCTGGCTCATGAAACCGCCGAGCGATATCGCAGTGCAGAGGCCATGGCCGATGACCTCCAACGTTGGCTTGAGAAACGACCTGTTCATGCAGGAGGCATCAGATTCAGGGATCGGGTGCGCTGCTTCATTCAGCGGAACAGCCTGGCAACGGCTGCAGCGGTCAGTCTTGGTGTACTGATCGGCCTGCTGGTAATCACCATAATCCAGCACAACCACAAATTAACAGTCGAACGCGACATGGCACAAGCGGCTCAGGTCCGCTCTGAAAGCATGCACGAATTCATGCTAAACGTATTCGGGACCGTGGATCCGAACATGACTGAAACTCGTGGCATGACGGTCGACGAAGTGCTTATCGACGGTGCCGATAAGGTGCGCAGTCAGTTTTCAGATGATCCTGTAACAGCGGCAACGCTGCTTGTAGATTTTGCAGACTTGCTGGCCACAAGAGGCAGGCTGGATGAGGCTATTGATGCATACGAACATGCATATTCGCTTCGCAGCGAGAAACTGGGCACTGGCCACCCGGAAACGCTTGAGATTCTTTCGCCTAGACTTATTGAAGTGCTGATAAGCGCAGGCCGAATTGATGAAGCCACTGAATGGCTCGAGAAAGCTCAAAGTCATGCCAGACAAGAAAATGCGATTGAAACCGTGCATGTCATGATTTTTCAATCTTCCGCTAGCGCCTACAACTATAGGAACCAGACTGAATTAGCCATCGAGTCCAATCGCAAAGCCCATCATCTTCTACAACAATTGAAAGAAACTGATCAACCGAATCCAGAATTGAAGGATGATCTGGATCTGATCCAATTGGGCATTGATCAACAATACGCTCTACTGCTCGCTCAATCCCTTGATTTGATCAACGCCGAGCCACTTCTGCAAAAAAATGTTGCGCAATACGAGTCCAGATTCGGCAGGGAGGACAGCCGGTCAATCAGCGTTCGACGCCTCTGGACTGCAGTTCTGAATCAGCTCGGCCAGCATGAGCGGGCCGAAATCGAATTAAAAAGTATGTTGCAGGCACAAAAAAAACTCTATCAGAAACCACATTTGCAAACAGCGTACACGTTTGGACATCTAGCTAACGCAGTTGGTATGCAAGGTAAGCATCAGCAAGCAATTGATTACTGGAAAGCCGCGGAAACCGAATTACTTGAAGCTACTCATAGCCAGCATCCCCATATCCAGGGATTCAGATTTGGCCAAGCAAGAGAATTATTACTGGCCGGACAATGTGAGCTGGGGCGAAGCATGCTTGAAGAAATTGCTTCGCGAACTGATATCCAGGAAACAACGATCGCGATAGCTCAGCAAACTCTGATTGAAACACCCTGCCCGACAACAGAAAACTAAGCCTCAAACTCGACCAGCGCTTCAGATAACCAGGCGCGAGCACGCTTCCAGTCGCGCTGCAGCTGTCGCAGCGATACGTCCATTAATGGCGCGATCTCCTTGAGCTCCAATCCGGCATAGATTCTGAGCTGAAGCAGTTCAGTCAGGCGTGAATCCCGCCTTTCAAGCCACTGGAATGCCTCGTCGAGTGCAAGAACTGATTCAGGGCTCGCCCGATCGGTGAGCATGACACTATCGATATCGATCGCCTGCTTGCCGCCGCCTCGTTTGGCTGCCAGCATTCTGCGCGCATGATCCGTGATCACTTGACGCATGACCCGCGAGCAAAGCGCAAAAAAATGCTGGCGACCACTGACGCTCAACTCGGATGCATCAACAAGTTTTTCATACACCTCATGAACAACAATCGTAGGACTGAGCGTCTGATCTCGATCAGGCCCCAGCATATAAGCAGCCAGTGCTCTCAACTCTTGATACACGGCCTCGAACGCCTGCCCCATGACTTCAGAAGCTGCAGCCGATTCATTGAACATCTGCGTTAATTCGCCTCTGTCCATCCTATGTTGCTCTTGGTCGATTCATCGTGTAATTATATTGTTGCGAACCTGCAGTGCACTCATCGTTCATTGCCTTTAAAAAAGGGCCGCTGCCGTCGAGGGAGTTACGGCAGCAGCCAACTGCGCGCCAGTGATGACTTGGCTTTGATTGTCGTTGGCGCGCAGGCACACCATTATTCGAGTTCGTAGCCGTCTGAAAACAGTACATCGGAGGCAACGACTTCCACCGCGCCAATATCGCAAGGGCCGTCCAGATTGACAATGTCTGCAAGGTCTACGGGGCGGGTTTGTCCATGCTGATCTGCTTCTACACACAATTCGGCAGGCACGACATCCAGCGCGGGTGATTGAATACCAATCCAGGCACCGTGCGCAGGGCGCATCGACCACGTGACTTGCCGTGCGGGCCGCAGGAGGGCCTCCAGTTGCGCATCGCCGATCAGATCGGTTCCCGAACTGCCGCTGCAGCTGCCATCTCCGCTCAGGTTGTAGTCATGATGAAGTGCGTTCGCCGAAGCCAGAGCGACGAAATTACAGTCACTCCCTCCTGCATCAGCATTAGCAAATATATTTCCAAAGAATGAGAAGTTACCGCCACCATTGAAGGCTGCGCGCAACCCGCTTGCCCCGTTGCCGGCGATGGTACTGCCAAACAGAACGAATGTATCGGCATTATCAACAAACAGGCCGCGGTTGTTATTGGCAATCGTCGAATTGCCCACGATAAGCGTTGCACCCGGTTCTGCTTCGATGGTTGCCACCGGTATCCCCATGCCATCAAGGCTATTGTGATTGCGTACACTTACGGCCTCCAACAGAGCCATTCCGTTCGATCCCAGCGAAATTGCACTTCCTTCTGGCGCATCATTGTTTGCCAGGTCAGTGCGTGATAATCCAAGGATTCCATCAAAAACATGAATTGCGCCACCACGTTGAAGGCTGCTATTGTTTTCAAATCGTAGGTTATGTCCGATGACCTGTCCAAATTCAACTGCCACCGCTCCACCAGGACCCACGTCCTCACCACCGCTCAAGACCAGGTTATTCAGCCGTAACGTTTGCATACCGCCAATGCTGGCTCGAAAAATGCGCGCCATCGCTTGCTGGACAATTTCAGTCGTCGGTAGATCATTCAACTGATTGCCGTTGATATTCAACGGCCCACTGACGCTGAGATCACCGGTATCCGCGCCAGGCCCAGGTGGCAGAGTCAGGGTGATTGGCTCCAAATCCTGTTCGAAAACGATCGACTGCACACCGGGTAAAGCGTTGGCCTCCATGACTGCCGCACGCAGCGTGCACTGATTTCCGATCGCCATCGGCAATACCTCGCAGAAGCCATCGCCTGGGTTGGCATCAGGTAGATCCTGTACCGCGTAATTGACGGTCCAGCTTCGCGGCTCTTCAAGCTCGATCGCGCCGAGATCACAGCGCGACGTCAGGTCGCCGTTGCCGTCAATCGGTCGAAGCAAGCCTCGCTGGTCTTCGGCGGTGCAGGCGAGATCGGGGTCGGACAACGAAAGATTCTCAGGGATACCGCGATCGACCACGTTGGCAAGCCCGCCGTCGGGGCGACGCGACCATGTGATGCGGCCCGAGTCCAGACTCAGTCCTCCAAGTTCCGGCGAATCGATGATGACCTCGTCGAATGCCGGCGCACAGCCGTCCTCGGTGTTTATCATGCTGTGCCAAATCACGATATCAGCGTCCGAGCTGTCTTCGATTCGGCAGGCGGCATTGCCACCGGCGAGCACGCTGTTGGCAACCACTACATGATCTTCAATGTTGAATTGTCTGATCGTCACCGCCCCGCAGGACGCGCCGCCAGGTTCATGATTGATTATCGTGCTGTTCCGAACTATATGATCACCACTATTCTGGATTTGCACTCCGTAACAAGCGGTCAGTCCAGGCGTGGCTGGACCTGTTTCAGCGCCGTCGATGGTCACATTTTCCAACAAGGTGCTAGCAACGCTTGATAGAAAGATTTGACGACCATTGCCGCCACCGCGGTTATCGATGAAACTACTACGCTGTATGGTCGCGGTGTTAATTGGACTGATCATGCGGATCGCAGATCCGTAGAAGATATCTGCCGTGTTTTGATGGAAATGACTATCGGTAACATTCAGGTTGGAGCCGATAACAAAAAGAGCGCCACCGCCATCGGCGCGATTCTGGCGAAATAACGACCATTCAACATGTAGTGTTGATGCAGTACTCTGGACCGCACCACCTGACTCTCCTGCTGGCACCAATCCACCGATCAGCCGAAGTCCGCGCAGCGTCAGCGTGGCACCACCGGTCAGATCAAAATGACGATCACCCAGCGCGCTGGCATCGATCACCGGCAAGTCGGCCTCGGTGGCCGGCGGATCGCCGGTGAAAC
>CAKZPB010000100.1 GCA_937138395.1 uncultured Pseudomonadota bacterium | reverse complement strand
AAAAAACCCCGCTGATGCGGGGTCTTTCATTGCTGGCGGAGAGGGTGGGATTCGAACCCACGAAGGGCTTTCACCCTTGCTGGTTTTCAAGACCAGTGCATTCAACCGCTCTGCCACCTCTCCGAAACTGTATTTGAATTGTAATTCAATCCCTCGAAATAAGGTCGGGTGGGATTGACTGCGGCGAGTGGAACTCGCCTGGCCCTTCGGGTGAATTCTGCTTTGCAGAATTGCATCGAGCTCGCTGCGCTCGGTTCGAACCCACGAAGGGCTTTCACCCTTGCTGATTGTCGGTCACAAGCCTCAAGACCAGTGCATGGACTGCGCGGCCTTGCCGCTGGCCCGTCTGCGACGGGTTGCTTCGCATCGAGCTCGCGTTGCTCGGTTCAACCGCTCTGCCACCTCTCCGTAACTGACTGCATATTGTAGTACAACTATCCGACATCGCGTCGGTTGTGGTTGACTGCGGCGAGTAAGGCTCGCCTGGCCCTTCGGGTGAAGATTGGGCGTTGCCAAAGTTCATCGAGCTCGCTCCGCTCGGATCAACCGCGCTGCCACTTCTCCGAGACCGATAATTAATTGTAGTACAAACATCCGATATCGGGTCGGATGGGATTGATTGCGGGGAGTTTGATTCGCCTGGCCCTTTGGATGAAGATTGGGTATTGCCCAACTTCATCGAGCTCGCTTACGTCCGGTCTTCCGCTTGTTGACCTCTTTAAATTGGAATTGTGTGCAACTCGCACATAACTGAGGTCCTTTTGCGGAGGGCGCGTATCTTGCGGAGGCGCTTTACTTGAAATCAGGCAATGGTCGAATGGATTCTTTGAGGCATAGGCGCATCAGAATAGTTTGTAGTCGAGCCGGATATGGACGCGAGGAGTGCTTCTATATCCAGCGCCAACAATACCCACCTTGGCTGTTTGGAGTATTGAAATCGCTGTCGTAGTTCCACCCGGTAAAAGGGCATGAAGTCATCGGTTGACGTAAGATCTGGATGCGCTGACTCGTTGAGTTGTCTGATTGAATGACTGTGGCTGTTTCGTTGCCGGTATTCATCGAAGCCAATGCTATAGTTGAGCCGTTCATCAAAGAGACCCCAAGAAAGAGACCCCAAGCATTGAATGAAGAAACCATACAGCGGCTGATTGAACGGGCCGAGGCACTGTATCAGGCTGTGCTTGTTTATTTGAGTTCGCCCGATGTGCTGTATCAACTGGCCATCATTATTGCGATGGTCATTCCGGCCTGGTTTATCGGAGGACTGGTCGAGAAAAAGCTTGAAAACCTGGTGAGGCGAATCCACGGCATGCGTCATCTGCTGCGGGTGTTGGCAGCATTTCTCCGGCGCATACGCTGGCTGTTTGTGGCAATGTTTCTGGGCGCAGCATTTATTGCAACCAGCATCCTGGAATGGCCTACCAGCAACCAGCTCATCTACAGCACGATGCTGCTGGCTGCTGCCTGGTTGTTGATTTCTGCTATTTCCAGAATTATTAGGCGCAAATTTTTTGCCAAAGTATTCGCGATAGCTGCCTGGGTATACGTAGCTGCTGTATTGCTGGGCATCACCGACGATATCCGGGCCATCCTTGAAGGCGCTTCCATTCCAGTGGTGGACATCACGCTGTGGCAGGTATTTACAGGCCTGATCAGCGTAGGTGTGTTGCTCTGGGTTGCGATCAAACTCGGCACTATTCTTGATGATCGCATCCAGACGGTGGATGATCTGACGCCGTCGCTGCGGGTGTTGCTCGGCAAAATCACCCGCATCAGCCTGATGATTTTCGCCGTGCTGGTTGGCATGCAGCTGCTGAATATCAACCTGACCGCGCTGACGGTGTTGTCTGGTGCCATAGGGGTCGGTATCGGCTTCGGTCTGCAGAAAGTGGTGTCGAACTTTATTTCCGGCATCATCATCCTGATGGACGAATCCATCAAGCCGGGTGACACGATCACGTTGGGCGAGACGTTTGGCTGGATTCGTGAGCTACGGGCGCGGTTTGTGTCCGTTGTGACGCGTGACGGGCGTGAATACCTGATTCCGAATGAAGACTTCATTACCACCCAGGTCGTTAACTGGTCATTTTCAGATAAGTTTGTGCGCCTGGACGTGCCGTTTGGTGTGTCCTACGATTCAGATCCGCACCAGGTCATCGAATTGGCCAAGCAGGCCGCGAGTGGTATCGATCGGGTTGATTCCATAACCAATCCGCCGGTTTGCTGGATGACCGAATTTGGTGATAGTTCAATCAACTTTCTGCTGCGTTTCTGGATAGACGATCCACAGGGTGGATTAACCAATATTCGAGGCAAGGTGCTGATTGCGTTATGGGACATCTTCAAGGAACACGGCGTTAACATCCCGTTCCCGCATCGCGAAGTAATCATGCGGACACCGGTGACGTTAGAGCAGGCCAGGAAACCACAAAAAGACGAATAGCAAAATTGTTTCTCATCCGGCGGAAATGAGCGTCTTCCGTTTGCACACCTGGCACTGAAGCGCATGGTCTGGAAGCCCATCCCCGGGCCGCGCGACGTCCGCTCGGAGCAAAATGGATTAGAGGATCGAAAGATCCAATTTCGAACGAGAGGCCGGGCTAATCATCCAATCGCCGACTTGGATTCCGGAAATCATCGGCAAAGAAGATCGCGTTGGTGACCAGGCGCTGAGTGCCCTTCATGTACGCGCGAAAGACCGGGTTGTCGATGAACAGAATCACCGAGCCCGCGCCACGTCGTTCTGCGTGCATCATGCCGGCACCGGCCAGTTTCTCGCGGTTTTCTACGCTTGCGTATCCGGCCAGAATCGGATCGTTTTCGGCGTAGCGTATCGGCAACGCAAACGGGTTTTCCGATGGTGCGAAGCCGTCGGTGCCGAGTTTGTTGACGGCCAGCATCGAATCGCGCAGTCCGAAGACCAGCGGGTGGGTGATGTCGGCCTTGGTCTCGAACAATGCACCGGTGATTCTTGCCTCGGCGTCCCAGTCGGTAAGGTCTTCATAGGCAGCAGGCGCATCAGAAGCTGCATTGTTTTCGCTGGGTTCTTCGGAGGTAGCCTCGTCGTCTTCTTCGCCGAGGAACTCGGCGCTGGACAGGTCGTGTTCGGCGACCCAACGAGACGCCGATTCGCTGGCGATCAGCGCTCCACCGGCGCGTATCCAGGCATCCATGCGTTGGCGGAAATTTTCATCCAGGCTGTTGTACTGGCCGCCGGGCAGGATGATGTGGGTATACCGCTCCAGGGACACGTTCGGCATCTCGCTGACGTCGATCAAGGCCACCGGAATGTTCATCTCGTGATCCAGCAGGTGCCAGTATTCGCCTGCATCATTAGACGACACGTCGCGGCCGGTTGCGAGCAGCACGTTCGGTTTTTCGACGTTGGAGAGCTGAAATCCCCCAAGATCAGAGCCACGGCTGGTTAGCCCGGAAATGGCGGCGTGTACGGTGACGAAGTCCTCGCGTGCGGCACGCACCATCAGTTCATGGATCGCATCGGCATCCAATTCCTGGCCGGCGATGGGCACGACGATCGCGCCCCGACCAGGTTCGACCTCGCCCGCGCTTGTGCGAATCGTGGTCTCGTCTGGAATGACCCGAGCGCGCAAGCCGGCGTCCAACATGCGGTACAGCGCACGCGGTGCGTAGTAGCTATCCCACTCCAGTACATAGACGTAGGGGCTGCGCTCCGGCGTCGGAACCGTCATGGCCAGGCTGCTTACCTTCTCACCGGAGAGGTTGCCGGAGAAGGCACGTCCGCGTAGCTCGGCGTAGTCCAGGTCCCAGGCCAGCGGCTGGGTCCAACCGGACACGTCGTAGAACAAGCTTCGTTCTTCGATAATATCGGCGTCGAACAAGCCCTTGACCACGCGGTAATGGGTCTGATCAGCTATCACGATGAAGGACTCACCGGCCTCAAATGTGCGTCCGTCGCTTTCAACGGTCCGTTCCAGTTCACGTACCTGGATTTGATGCACGTTCAGCATATTGATGAAGTCGGAAAGCCGCCCGCGGTCGCTTGAGCTGAACACGTAGGCGCGCACTGGATCATCGGCAGCGAGCGCGCGGCTTTCTTCATAGAAGTTTGTCAGGTGCGCCTGCAGTTCTGCGCGGCGGGCATGGCCGGCGCGGATCACGGCAAGACCTACGCGCGCTTGCTGACCGATCTTGTCGTCATAGCGCAGCGTCCCGTATTCGGTCTCACGCAGCAGTCCGCGCGTCGAGCTTTGTTCGAACAGGTACGGCACGGCACCCAGCAGATTCGGATAGCTCGACCCGAAACCGAGATAAAAATGGGCAAACAACTCCTCGGTCACGTACAGTGCGCCTTCGCCATCCAGCTGTTCGGTGACAAATTGATTCATGTCCTGGTTCAGCTCTAGCGCGGCATTGCTGAACAGGGGATTGCGCCGTTCCGGCGGGCCGGGCGAAAACATGAAGGTGGAGTTGCTACCCATCTCGTGGTAATCACCAACCACGTTTGGCATCCATTGATGCGTGAACTCGACCACAGCGCGGGACTCGGGCTGGTTGACCAGCAGTTTCTGCCGGTTCAGATCGAAGTAGTAGTGGTTGGTTCGCCCCCACGGCCATTCATAGTAGTGTTCGCGGCTCTGAGGGTCAGCCACCGGAACAGCGGCATGATGCATGTTGGTCCACTGGGCCATCCGGTTCGCGCCATCAGGATTGATCGGCACAATAATGTTGATGACGGCCTCATCCAGCAGCGTTTCGATCCCGGGTCCCTGTGCTGCCGCCAGGTAATACAGCATCGCAGGCGCAGCATCATAGCTGGACGGCTCGGATCCGTGCACGCCGAACGTGAACTGCATGATGACAGGGTGGTCGCCTGGTGGCTCAGCAGCATCAGGCTCAAGCAGACTGCGCTGGGTCGCCTTGATTTCATCCAGACGGGCCAGGTTTTCCGGCGATGAGATCGTGACCTGGTGAATCGGTCGACCAAAATGACTGCGGCCGATAATATTGAATACCATTCGGTTCGATGCCTCGGCAACGGCCTCGACGTAGCTCGCATGCATGTGGGGTGGGTAAAGAATCTCACCGAGCCGGTAACCGGTCACGTCCTCAGGCTTGGGAATGGCCGGATCGTACTCCACAGCCTGGTCGAGGAGTTGTTCGACAGGCTTGGGCTCATAAGCTACGGCGAGCGGTGCAGCAACCACAGCAGACAATAACAAGACGTTCGCGAAGATACGCAGCATGGTGTTTTTCCTGACGATCAATCAAACGAAGCAGTATATAGGCAGGCGGTCGATGAAAATGCTCAGGATTTATCCGGTCGTATCAGGAACGTCAGTTTCTTTTGCTTGATTGGATTCCAAGCAAAAAGCAGCGGGTGAAAATTGTGATGAGCCAGCACTAACGGCCAACGCATCCTGTGGGATTCATTTTTTGCAGCGGAAGCCAATTGGCAATAGAAAGCATGTGCATTAGCCTGAAATTGTTTGTTAGCAGTTCAGTCAATAGCGCCACTTGAGTTGCTTTCAAAATGCCGGCGTATCGAAGCAACGAGATCCCGAATGCGCATGAAATGTCGGCCGGAAGACGGTGGATTGGGATCGGAGGTGATGACAACGGTCAGTTCAGCATCGGGTAGAACGAACAGTGCCTGACCACCATAGCCCCGCCCGTAGTAAGCCCGCTGGTCACCGATCATGGTGATAAACCAACCATAGCCATACTCATCCCCCGACCAGGGCGAGGTTCCATAAGGCGTCCAGGAGGCCTGGATCCAATCAGCGGACAGCAGTTGTTGCCCATTGATCCTTCCATTCAGGCGATACAGTTCGCCGATCCGCGCCAGATCTCTTGGACTGATATGCATATCGTTGCCGCCAAAGCCGATACCTTGCGGGTCATCCGGCCAGAAGTTCAAGCGGATGCCCAGTTCGCTGAGCCAGTCTTCGGCGAGCGCACGAGACGGTCGCTCCGCGGCCTCCATCAGCGCAGCAGAGAGCAGGTGGGTGGGTCCGGTTGAATAAATCATGCGGCCGCCGGGGCGATCGGCCATTGGTCGGGTCAACACGTGCTCGACCCAGTTGTCGCTTTGCACCCATCGTCCGTAATTGCGACCCGACGTGCTTTGCAGACCAGCACGCAGCGACAGCGCATGCGCAACGGTGATGCGTTCGCTGCCCGGTGTGGCGTTGTCCGGAAACCGTCCGTTCAGAATACTGACCAGTGGCTGATCCACGCTGTCGATCAAGCCTCGCTCGATGGCCATACCGATCAACAGTGACATCACGGTTTTGGATACTGACTTGATGTTGGCTGCCTGATCCAGCCCGTCGCCGGCCTGCACATGCTCCAGTACCGTCTCACCATCTCTTAGAACCAACAGCGAATGCAGGCGCTCGGTGCGCTGTGCCTGGTCAATGATGTCTTGAACCGAGGCTTCAAGCGCGAGAGGCAGTGTAAGGACTGCAGCAATGACCGCAGCTTTGATAAATGAAGCATCCATATCATTTAGTTTGAAGCAGAAGAAGTGAAATAGTTCTGATGGTCGGGGAGATTGATTGCGGCGAGTGAACTCGCCTGGCCCTTCGGGTGAAGGTTGGGCGCTGCCCAACTTCATCGAGCTCGCTGACGCTCGGTTCGAACCCGGGGTTCTAATCCGTGGTCCCTATATCCATAAGACACAAAGAACCCCGCAGATGCGGGGCTTGTCGTGTCTGGCGGAGAGGGAGGGATTGCTGCACCTGCTTCGCAGGCTTGCCCTACGGGCTGTCGCATTGCGCCAGCGAGCTCGCCTTCGGCTCGGTTCGAACCTGGGGTTCTAATCCGTGGTCTCCATCTCCACAAGACACAAAAAAACCCCGCAGTTGCGGGGCTTTATGTGTCTGGCGGAGAGGGAGGGATTGCTGCACCTGCTTCGCAGGCTTGCCCTACGGGCTGTCGCATTGCGCCAGCGAGCTCGCCTTCGGCTCGGTTCGAACCTGGGGTTCTAATCCGTGGTCTCCATCTCCACAAGACACAAAAAAACCCCGCAGTTGCGGGGCTTTATGTGTCTGGCGGAGAGGGAGGGATTCGAACCCTCGGTACGGGTTAAACCGTACACTCACTTTCCAGGCGAGCCCGTTCGACCACTCCGGCACCTCTCCGTGAATCTGTATTGTAATCGTTTCGCATTGACAGACAATGCTGGCGCATTGTGAGAGGGAGGGATTGACTGCGCGGCTTTGCCGCTGGCCCTGCGGGTGAAGGTTGGGCGTTGCCCAACTTCATCGAGCTCGCTGCGCTCGGTTCGAACCCTCGGTACGGCGCTTGTCATGACGATTGTTGTGACTAGCTGCCGTACATTCACTTTCGATTGTCATGACGATTGTCATGGCGATTGTCACAACAATCGGAGCCCGTTCGACCACTCCGGCAACTCTCCGCAAGAAAGTCACTGTACTCGCTGGGAAGCCATAAA
>CAKZPB010000099.1 GCA_937138395.1 uncultured Pseudomonadota bacterium | reverse complement strand
GCGAAATTTCAGCCTGAAATGCCCGGCTTTGGTACTATGCCTGCAGCATGCGTTATCTGATTTCACTTGCCCTGATTCTGGCTTTGCTGTGGCTCGGCATATCCGGCGTCTACAAGCCACTGCTGTTCACATTGGGAACAGCTTCGGTGCTGTTTGTCGTCTGGTTATCCAAGCGCATGGATGTCGTAGGCGTCGAACACAACCCCATCATCTACTCCTGGCGGCTGCCCATCTACTGGACCTGGTTGACCTGGCAGATCATTATCGCCAACCTGCAGGTGGCCGCCGCGGCGCTCAAGCCCGGCCAGCAGGTTCGACCGCAGATTGTCAGCGTACCCGTTGAATGCGTCAGCGCGATCGGTAACGTGACCTATGCCAATTCAGTAACGCTGACGCCAGGCACCGTTACGCTGCTGCTCGAAAAGAACATGCTGACTGCGCATGCCTTGCTGGATTCGAGCGCAGCCAGCCTGAAAACCGGCGAGATGGAACGCTGGGTCGAGTGGCTGGAGGGCGGCCGATGACAACCGTGCTGGTTATCACGGCGATGGCCATTTTCCTGACCATGGCACTTGCGCTGATTCGCGCCTTCAAGGGCCCCACCGTGTACGATCGAATAGTTGCAGTCAATGTATTTGGTACCAAAACCGTCCTGATCGTAGCCATCATTGCCGAAATCAACGGCCACTATGATCTGATCGATGTTGCCCTGGTCTATGCCCTGATCAACTTCATCGCCATTGTTGCGGTCCTGAAGCTGGCCAAGCAGCGCGATCTGGCCACTGCCGGTGAGGGGGACATTACCGATGGTTGAACAAATCCTCAACTTTCTTTCGATCGCGTTTCTGTTGGCCGGCGGTATCTTCGGCATCATTGGCGGCATCGGGTTGCTGCGCTTTCCTGATTTCTACAGTCGCCTGCATGCCGCCGGCATCACCGATACCCTGTGCGCGCTATTGATCGTGGCCGGACTGCTGATCCAGGCCGGCATTGCGCTGCCCAGCATCAAGCTGTTGCTGATCTTGCTGTTTCTGTTGTTTACCGCACCAACCGCGAGCCATGCGCTGGCCCGCGCTGCAATTGTCGATGGCGTCAAGCCGGTGCTGGTCAATGACAGCAACGATCCGCCAACGTCGGCTGAAGCGCAAGCCGGAGAATCGTCATCGAATACCTGATCGACATTGCACTGCTGAGCTTTCTGGTCGTGGTCGCGATTGGCGTCACGCGTATTCGCGACTTGTTCGCTGCAACCATGCTGTTTGCGATTTATTCGCTGTTGTCGGCAGCGCTATTCGTATTGCTGGATGCAGGCGACGTCGCGCTGACTGAAGCTGCGGTCGGTGCTGGCATCTCGACCATACTGGTGTTGGCTGTGCTGACCATGACCCGGCGCTACGAACACCCGAGCAATACGGTCAACTGGCCGGCCCTGGCCGTTGTCAGCGTGACCGGGATGTGTCTGCTGTGGGCCGTGTCGGACCTGCCGGATTTCGGCGATCCGACCAACCCGGTACAGACCCATCTAGCGCCTTATTTCATTAACAACGTCTACAGCGACATGGGCATTCCGAATATGGTTGCCGCCGTGCTCGCCAGCTATCGTTCAATTGACACCTTTGGCGAGGTCATAGTGATCTTTGTCGCCGGGCTGGCTGTGTACACGCTGCTGTCGGTGCCGCCCAGAACACCACCAAAGCCGCAGCCGAAGGCCGATGCGAATCAACCTGAAAATCGCGGGGATCACTGATGAGAAACAACGGCATCCTGCGTATCGTCGCGCGTTTCCTGATTCCGCTGATTCTGCTGTTTGCGCTGTACATCCAGTTTCACGGCGAGTATTCCCCCGGCGGCGGGTTTCAGGCCGGTGTTGTGTTTGCGGCTGGCTGGATCCTGTTCGTGTTGATTTACGGCCTCGAGGCCGGGCTCAAGGTCATCCCGCAGCGCGCGATGGTCGTGGTCATGGCCTGCGGTGCGCTGCTGTATGCGTTCATCGGTTTGTTGGGCGTCCTGCTTGGCGGCCATTTTCTGGACTTTGCGCCACTGCTGCCAAGCGCGCCGAAAGGTGCGCAGCAGGCCGGCATCATCCTGGTCGAGTTCGGCGTTGGCATGACCGTGGCGACCGTGGTCATGTTGATCTTCACGATGTTTGCCGGCCGCAAGAGCCAGATCCATTTGATCGACGGGATCCCGGACAGCGAACCGGTAACCTACCCTGAAATGAATCAGGACAATTCCGCCAATCAATCGACCGATACCGCAGCGGAGACCCGGGACTGATGGCATTTCTTGGTCACTACAACTATTACATTGTGGTCGTGCTGATGATGATCGGCTTTTACGTCGTGATCGCACGCGGCAATATGGTCAAGAAAATCATGGGGCTGAACCTGTTTCAGACCTCGGCTTTTATTCTGTTCATTTCGGCCGGCAAGATCATGGGCGGTTCGACGCCAATTCTGCGTGATGGGGTCGAGGTCTATTCGAATCCGCTGCCACACGTATTGATCCTGACCGCAATCGTGGTTGGCGTGGCAACCACGGCCGTCGGCCTGGCACTTTCAGTTCGCATCAATGAAGCCTACGGAAATATCGAAGACGACCTGCTCAGCGAAGAAGAGCCGGACGATTTCGCGCTGACCCAGGAACCCAGCAGGGACGACGACTCATCATGACGCTGATTGAATGGATGCCGTTCAGCGTACTGATTCCGCTGATCGCCGCGCCGGTATGTGCCCTGTTACCGGGCCGGGTGCTGCCCTGGACGCTGACGTTCGTCAGCGTGCTGGCCTCGGCAGTGATCTGTGCATTGGTATTGCCGATGGCCGTCGGCGAAGGCCCACTGAGCTACGCCTTCGGCAACTGGCCGCCGCCGGTCGGTATTGAGTACCGCGTCGATGCCGTCAATGCCTTGCTTGCGCTTTTGATTTCGGCGATTGCCACGATCATCCTTCCGTGGGCTCGAGTCAGCGTCAATGACGAAGTGCCCGATCGGCAGGGCCCGTTCTACGCGCTGTTCCTGCTAGCCATGTCGGGCCTGATGGGCATCACGCTGACCGGCGACGTATTCAACGTGTTTGTGTTTCTGGAAATCTCGTCGCTGTCCACCTATGCGCTGATTGCACACGGCAAGAATCGCGCTGCGTTACTGGCCTCGTTCCGCTACCTGATCATGGGCACACTGGGTGCAACGTTCTATCTGATCGGCGTTGGCTTCCTGTATATCCAGACCGGCACATTGAATATGGTTGACCTGGCCGAACGACTGCCGGCACTGGCTGATGATCGGGCCATTCGAACTGCGTTCGGTTTCATCATTGTCGGCATGGGCCTGAAGCTGGCACTGTTTCCGCTGCATCGCTGGTTGCCCGGAGCGTATTCGAACGCGCCTTCAATGGTCACCGTATTTCTGGCAGCGACCGCGACCAAGGTCGCCGTATACGTATTGTTGCGACTGGTGTTTTCGGTGTTCGGCGTGGAGTTTGCGCTGGCCATGCCGTTCGAGGAAATCTTCTTTACGCTGGGCGCGGTCGGCATCTTCTTTGCTTCACTGTCAGCCATCAAACAGACCAGCCTGAAGCGCATGCTGGCGTATTCGAGTGTTTCGCAGATCGGCTACATCGCCTTGGCGATCAGCCTGATCTCGACCGCGGGCTTGAGCGCGGGCCTGGTGCATATCTTTAACCATGCGCTGATGAAAGGCGCGCTATTCATGTGCGTCGGTGCCATTGTCTATCGCATCGGCAGCGACCGCTTTGCCGACCTCGGCGGACTGGCCAAGCAGATGCCGTTGACCATGCTGGCTTTTGTACTGGCGGGTTTGAGCATGATTGGCGTGCCGCTGACCGCCGGCTTTATCAGCAAATGGGCCTTGATCAGTGCCGCGATCGAGGCCGGCAATGGCTACGCAGTCGGCATCGTGCTGATCGGCTCGCTGATGGCCGTGATCTATATCTGGCGCGTCGTAGAAATTGCATACCTGCAGCCTGCTCCCGACAATGCCGACATGAGCCGGCGTCGTGAAGTCGGGCTGAGCATGCTGATACCGCTTTGGATCCTGATCGCGGCCAATTTCTACTTTGGCATCGACACCCGGCTGACGCTGGATATTGCCACGCGCGGTGCTGAAGTACTGATGGGCATGACGCCATGAGCGGCGGCGTATTGATCGGCCTGATTCTTGGCACGCCGTTGATTGGCGCCGTGCTGATTTCGCTCTGCGGGCGCTGGCCCAACGTGCGTGAGACCGTTACGCTGACCACCGCCATCTCGCTGTTTGTGCTTGTCAGCCAGATGATCGGGCCGATCGCAGCCGGCGAAACCCTGCGCCTGAGCCTGGCCGAACCCATCCCTGGTCTGGAAATCGCGTTCCAGCTGGAACCGCTGGGTATGGTCTTCGCCATGCTGGCCAGCGGGCTGTGGATCGTTACTTCGGTCTATGCCATCGGCTATATGCGCAGCAATAACGAGCCTTATCAAACATCGTTTTTTGCCTTTTTCGCGATCGCCATTTGCGGTGCGATGGGCGTGGCCATGGCCGGCAACCTGCTGACCCTGTTTATTTTCTACGAGGTGCTGACGCTGAGCACCTGGCCGTTGGTTACGCACAACCGCAACGAGGCGGCGAAACAAGGCGGTCGTGTTTATCTGGGCATCCTGCTGGCGACCTCGATTGGTCTGCTGTTGCCCGCCATCATATGGACCTACTCGATTACCGGCACGCTGGATTTCACGCCAGGTGGCATTCTTGAACTGGACTCGATCAGTCCGCTGGCTGCGACCTTGCTGCTGACGATGTTTGTGCTTGGCGTCGGTAAAGCCGCTGTCATGCCGATGCACCGCTGGCTGCCGGCTGCGATGGTGGCGCCAACGCCGGTCTCTGCGCTGCTGCACGCGGTAGCCGTCGTCAAGGCCGGTGTGTTCACGATTACCAAGGTCGTGATCTATATTTTCGGGCTGGATTTTCTGGCCACGCTGCCGCTCGAGAAGTTTCTGGTCTACCTGGCCGGTTTCACCGTCATTGCCGCATCGCTGGTCGCCTTGCGGCAGGTCGAAATCAAACGCATGCTGGCCTATTCGACGGTCAGCCAGCTGAGCTATATTGTGCTGGCCGCGCTGGTGCTGGCTCCGTTTGCCGAGATCGGCGCTGCCATACATATCGTTGCGCATGCGTTCGGCAAGATCACGCTGTTTTTCTGTGCTGGTGCCATTTACATCGCGGCCAAGAAAACCCGCGTGGATCAGCTGCATGGCATTGCGTGGCGCATGCCGTTCACGATGGTGGCGTTCACGATCGGCGCAGTATCGATGATCGGAGTGCCACCCACAGCCGGCTTCGTATCCAAGTGGTACATCGTGGCGGGCGCCTTCCAGGTCGATAATTTCTTTGTGCTGGCCGTGCTGGCCATCTCGACCGGCCTGAATGCGGCCTACTTCCTGCCGATCGTATTTCGCGCGTTCTTCCAGGCCGAAACCGTGCCGCCGGCGAAAGATCACGGCGAAGCACCCTGGCCGATGGCCGCGGCACTGACCCTGACTGCGGCGCTGACGATCTTGTTCTTCTTCTTCAACGGTCCGGTCGTGGACTTCGAGAAAGGCATTCTGGAGGTCGCATCCTGATGGCACATGATCCAAACAACCGGGTGCCAGGACACGACCACTGGTTGGTCCGGCCAAAGACAATCCGCTGGTTGATCGGCATTTCGATCGTGGTGCTGGTTGCTACCGTAGCCGCCCAGTTTGTGGTGCCAGTGCATGCGTATTTCAGCATTGGTGAAGTGTTCGGCTTTAACGCGGCCTATGGGTTTCTGACCTGTGTGGGCATGGTGGTCTTCGCCAAGCTGCTCGGCTTCGTGCTGAAGCGACCGGTCGACTACTACGCCAAGAGCCCGAAATTCAACGCGGATGCCGACGATGTTTGAGTTTGTCATGCCGCCTGCGGTGATCATGATTGTCGGTGCCCTGCTGGTTGCGCTGGCGCGACCCATGTTGCGCCCGCTGATTGCGCTGCTGACGCCGCTGGTTACGCTCTACGCCATCTGGCAGATTCCGGATGGTATTCAGCTCAGCGCAATGTTCCTTGGCTACGAAGTACAGGTTGTCGAGGGCAGCGCGCTGCGAAGATTATTTGCGACTGTATTCGCCATCATGGCATTTGGCGGCGTGCTGTTTGCTTTTCGCCAGTCGAAATGGTGGGAACTGTCTGCAGCAATGATCTATGCCGCCGGTGCGATCGGCGTCAGCTTTGCTGGCGACTTGATCGTCATGTTCTTGTTCTGGGAACTGATGGCTCTTTTTTCGACCGTCGTAGTCTGGTGTGGCGGCACCGAGGGCGCCAAGCGCGCCGGCATCCGCTACGCCATCATTCACTTGCTCGGCGGCATCATCCTGAAGATCGGCATCGAAGGCCTGATCGTGCACACCGGATCACCGGAAATCCGCGCACTGGCGCTGAACAATTTCGATACCTGGATGATCTTCATCGGCGTGCTGATCAATGCAGCCGCACCGCCAATCAGCGCCTGGCTCGCAGACGCCTACCCGGAATCCAGCCCGATGGGCGGCGTGTTCCTGTCTGCATTCACGACCAAGACCGCCATCCTGTCGTTGATCCTGCTGTTCCCGGGGCAGCCGTTATTGATCTGGATCGGTCTATGGATGATCTTCTACGGCATCATTTTCGCACTGCTCGAAAACGACATGCGCCGTATATTGAGTTACTCGATCGTCAACCAGGTCGGCTTCATGGTCGTTGCCATCGGCATCGGTACGGAATTGGCGTTGAATGGTGCGGCTGCACATGCATTTACGCATATCATTTATAAAGCCCTGCTGTTCATGAGTGCAGGTGCTGTGCTCTATCAAACCGGGATCCGCAAGTGCTCGGAACTGGGTGGGTTGTTCCGGACCATGCCGCTGACCACGATCTGCGGCATTATCGGCGCGCTGTCAATCTCGGCCTTCCCGCTGACCTCCGGGTTCATCAGCAAGTCGATGATCAGCTCTGCAGCCGGTGGTGAGCAACTGATGCTGGTGTGGTACCTGTTGGTCGCTGCTTCCGCCGGTGTATTCCTGCACGCCGGCATCAAGTTTCCGTGGTTCGTGTTCTTCCAGAAAGATTCCGGCCTGCGGCCTCCCGAGGCACCCTGGAACATGCGCGCCGCCATGGTCCTGTTCGCCGTCGGCTGTATCGCGCTCGGTGTTTTTCCTGGTCTGCTCTACGGCCTGCTGCCGTTTGCAGTCGAGTATGTGCCTTATACAGCTGATCACGTCGTAACCCAACTTCAGCTCCTGCTGTTTGCTGGACTGGCGTTCTTCGTACTGCTGCCGTTGATGAAACGCACGGACACCGTCAGCCTGGACTTCGACTGGATCTACCGCGTTGGCCTGCCGGGCGTGCTACGTGCCATCGAGAAGCTTCTGGTCAGGGGCAGACGAGCATTGATCGCTGCTGCTGTACCCGCCGGCAAACAGTTGAAAACCTGGTTTACCGAAACCCCGTACATGCTGTTTTCCAGCCGCAGTCCGATGGGCCAGACCGCGATCTGGATGGCTGTCCTGCTGGCCTTCGTCATTGTCCTCGCGATTATCTGAACAGCCTCGCTCGCTGATTCGCCTTTTCGGTCCAGCGCTGCACCACCCGGGCCATGACATGAAACTGGCCGATGATTGACTCATGACCATCAGCAACAAAGTAGATTACTCGCTAAGCAAAGGGCCAAAGCGATCGGCTGAATGGCTGTGGTGGATGACGGCACTGCTGGGCGTGCTGGGTTTCACAGTCATTGTATTCGGCACCTTTCTGTTCAAGACGCCGCTGAATTTTGGTTGGAGTTTGTACGATGAGGCTTTTTTGGCCTATCAAGCCGGGACGCTGGATTTACCAGCGCGAGCCTTGCGCTATGAAGGGCATTTCACGCCCGAAGGGTTGGGCTATCTTTACCAGGGCTTGGCACCGCTGCTGACACGATATGTGCTCGCCCCTTTCATTGACGTGGCAAATCAGCCGCTTGGGCCTTTCTCGATCTGGTTTTGGGCATGCGTCGGCACATTGAGCTACCACCGAGCGTTCTATCTGGTCTTGCAGCAGGCAGTCCCGGCCCCTGCCGTACTGCCCGCAAGCCAGCAGTTGCTGCTGGCAGCAGCAATCTGGTTCGGCGCGCCTGGACTATTATTGATCGCCAACCTGTCCCTGTATCATGAGCCTTCGGTTTTAGCCTACGCGATGTTTGGATTGGCGCTGATGATATATGTCCGATCTGTCGTTTCAGGCCTGCCGTTGCGCTGGGGTCTTGTTGTCATTGCTGCACTCAGCGCAGTCGCGCTGCACGCCCGGCCCAATATTGCAGTGGGCATGTATCTGTTTGTATTGATTCTGGTTGTTCCTGTTATTGTTCGATTCAATCGAATTGCTGTCTGGCCTGCCCTGTTATCGATAGTGCTACTTGGCGCCGGCGGATTCAGTTACCTGGGCTGGAATGAACTGCGCTTTGACGAAGTGGGCGCGGGTCACGGCACCTTTTCGTCGGGTCCACTGCAGTACGGCACTACCTACTGGATATTCGAATACCCGGACAGTCCGCGTGCCGCTGCGTTTGAGCAGCACGGTCGTTTCAATATTCATCGCATTGTTCCAAACGCTGCGTTCTATCTGTTCGAACCGCCGGCTGCACTAACAGAATCTGGCAGTTCGCTGGCTACAGCGCTGCATCGTACCGTCACTGCGGACCGCCTTGGCTACATCCGCGTCGAGGGACCAGGGGGCGGTGTAATCGGCCTCTGGCTGCCCTGGGCGCTGCTGGCAGCGCTTGGTCTGTTCGCCTTGCGTTCACAATTGCTCTTCTGGCATGCACCGCTGGCAGGCGCATTGTGCATTGCGGTGTTGACCGCAGCCTACGGCACCATCACCTTGCGCTATCACTTTGATTTGTGGCCATTGATTGCCGTCTTGGCACTATTGGGAAGCACACGCTGGTCGCCCTGGTTGATGAATCACTCGCGGCAAGGCAGGTGGTTGGTCTTATCCGGGCTGATCGTTGGATTCGGGCTGATCATGAATGCGATCACAGCCATCGACTATTCAACTCGCTGGAACGAATGGCCTGGAAGTTCCAGTGCCATCTGGACGTATGACTATTGTGCTGAACGCGCACGTACACACAGCTTGACCGATGAGCAGATCGCATACAGCTGTAGGGCGCCACAGGTTCTGTACACCACACCTTGATCAAACAGAAAGTGCCTGCCTTTCAACCGCTTCGTCTCAGCTGGCGCATGTACCCCTGGTGCATAAAATCACGCGACGCTGACAGAGGTCGCATATTCGGTCAACACCAGACACCGGTTGCGCTGACCGCCGTTTTTTGAATACGACATGCCCTGGACCCTTGCGGTTAGAACTGCTGTTCCGGTGAGGGCACTACAGCCTGAAGTATTGAAGCACTGCCGATCAGCTGGAACCAATCAACAGAGGGTGTAGAGAGGGTGTAGGATGGAGGGCCAGCTACAGAATTATTCGTGATGTCACTCTAGTCAGGAGAAGTGAACTGCATGAATAGCAAGCCACACAACGAAACGGCCAGCCTGCAGGAAAAAAATGCAGAGTTGGAGCGCGTCAACGATGAGTTGTTTCGACTTCTGAACGCCGGAGGTATTGCGAAGTTTCTGCTGGACCGGGATTTCCGACTGCGCCGGGCATCACCGGCTGGACAAGAATTACTCAATCTGGACGCCTCATCACTGGGGCGGCCTATCACCGAGCTGGTTTCGGCGCTGGATGATCCATCGTTGGCTCAGGATGCTGAATCGGTATTGAATGGTCATCCGCCAATGACCTGCGAAGTCCAAAATAAGACTGGACAGTGGTTCATTCGGCGGCTGCTTCCGGTTTTCGATTCCGATCAACAGATCGACGGATTGGCGCTGACGCTGGTCGACATCACCGGGTTAAAAGACACCGAACAGGCGCTGCGTGACAGCGAAGCTGCTTTTCGTTTCCTGGCTGAGAACGCGCCGGATCTGGTCATACGCCTGGACCGGGAGCTGCGGCATGTGTATGTCAATCCCCTGATCGAAGAAATTACAGGAATTCCTCGTCAAGACTATATCGGCAAAACCAATCAGGAGCTGGGCATGCCTGAGGACTTGTGCAAGCTCTGGGAAACCGAGATGAGGCGCACATTGGAGGCCGGAGAAACACGGGACGTTGAATTCCAATTTCCAGGCCCCAGCGGACCTCGAACGTTTGAAATTCGCATGGTTCCAGAGACTATCGGCAGTGAGTCAGCTGCGTCGCTACTTGCCATCAGTCGCGACATCACGCAGCGTAAAGCAATGACCGCAGCGCTGGCTGGAAGTGAGCAGAAATTTCGCAATCTTGCTGAAAATATACCCGGGCTGGTGCTCAAATACCAGCTATTTCCAGATGGTTCCGATGCCCTGCTTTTCATTTCCAGTGGCGTTGAGACGCTCTATGAGATGCCTCGAGAACTAGCCTTGGACGACCCTCAGTCTCTGTGGTCTCGAATACACCCTGACGATTTGAGCGCTGTGAAAGACTCTATAGCCAAATCAGCCGACGCATTATCGTTCTGGGAACAGAAACACCGCATTGTCATGCCGGACGGCCGGGTCAAGTGGGTTCATTCCCGTGGCGTGCCAACAAAAAAAACTGACGGCAGTATTGTCTGGGATACGCTTGCACTGGACATTACTGAATCAAAATCCGCAGAAGAGCGACTCCGAAAAACTGAGAAATTCGACGCGATCCAGAGAATGGCTGGGGGCCTTGCCGAACACTTCAACGATATGCTGCAAGCCTCGGTTGGCTTTCTCGAAATGGCCATTGACGCATTACCTGAAGATGAACAGGCGCTTGATGATCTGCGGCAATCGAAGAAAGCGGCAACCCGGGCTGCAAAAATGAGCCGCCTGCTACTCACGATCCTGGGCCGACAGCCAGGCACATTTACCCGATTCTCGCTGACAAAATTTGCCAATGCGATTGAAGATGACTTGAACCGGAAATTGCCGTCAGGTAGCTCGCTGGCGCTTTCGGTGCCTGATAAGAGCCCGACCGTGCGAGCGTCATTAGACCAATTGAAGCAGGTCCTCGAAACGCTGGTCGAAAACGCTGCAGAGTCTGCTGAATCAGACTCCGCGCCTACGGTGTCGGTCTCTATCGGTAAGAAAGCAGCAAAAAAGATTTCAGCCAGTCATCGATATCCTGGCCATTGGGAGCCTGCCGATTCCGAATACGCCGTGATTGCAGTTCAGGACCAGGGTCGCGGAATGCACCGCGATCACGAAACAAGAATTTTCGACCCTTTCTTTTCCGACAAAGGGCACGGTCGGGGGTTGGGTCTATCGGTCGCGCTTGGCATCATTCAGGTGCACGATGGCTGCATAACGGTCGATAGCCAGCCTGGAGCAGGCACACTGATGGAGATTATTCTTCCACTCGCTGCTGAGGAATCCGAGAATGATCAATTCTGATCCGATTCGCAACTTTTTGGAATTACTTGCAAGGCTTGCCGAACATCGGAATATCTGTTTTCCGTCCAGCAAGAGCCACAACGTCTAATTGATCGGTCTTCGACCTACTGATCTTTATTCTGATCGACAACACGGTACTCGACTTCCAGCACATCATCTTCCTGCTTGGACGATGAGCGGCTTCCGCCAAGCCAATTACGAATGGAAATCCCGATCGCGCCCAGGATCGCGGCACCAGCGGCCACGGCCAGGAAGACGATGCCGACGAAAAAGCTGATGGCCAGGATGACCAGACCGACCAGCAGCAGGCCGAAGCGTGCCAGCGGTGATTGCGGAACGCGGTAGGATGTAAATTGGGAATAATTCATAGTTGCTTGGACCATTGAATCCATCATGAGTTGCGAAGAACAGCATTTGATGCCTTCCGAGGCCATTGCCGACGGCGAATTCAAAGAGGCTCGTATGCAGATGGGTGGGCGCGTTTGTTGGTTGATTGTAACGCGGCAGTCGGGCCAGGTTCGAGCCTGGCTGAACATCTGCCCCCATCAGGGGCGGGCATTGAACTATGCACCCAATCAATTTTTGACCGATCAGCAAGGGCGGCTGATCTGTGCGGCGCACGGCGCGGTGTTCGAAGCCGATGAAGGCCAGTGCGTGCAAGGCCCGTGTCAGGGCGCATCATTGAAAGCCATTGAAATTACAGAACAAGATGGTCAGATTACTAGCTGTGCCCAGCCTTGAAGGCAGCGTCTGGATAGTGACCTCTGGCATTTGCGAAGGTCTACAGACCAGCGTACAGTAAGGGTGGCGAACTACGGTAATGGAGGTCAGAAATGCGAACACGATTTCAATTCCTTTTTGCAGGCATGCTGTGTGTATGTTTATTAGCAGCCTGCCAACCCGAATCATCCAACCCTGAATCCGAAACTGATACAGGCAATCGCGAATCTCCTCCGCCGGCTCCGCCTGCCGCGATCCCGATGGTTGCCGAGGCGGTCGATATTGCCGAATCAGTCGCACTGGAAGTTGCGGCTCCTGACTGTCAGCTAACGGCAGGTTGGGATCCATGGGAGCCCTATCATTACATTGCCGCCGGGGATGAAGTCCAGGGCATGGATATCGAGCTGATGAACGCCATCGCAAGCGGCGCAAATTGTGAAATCAACTATCAGCAAGGCAACTGGTCCAACCTGCTGAACCAACTCAGAAATGACGAAATCGACCTGATGATGGGCGCAACCCGCATTCCAGAGCGGGAAGCGTTTGCGCGGTTTTCCGAGCCCTATCGAGAAGACAGTTTCATCCTGTACGTGCTGGAAGGTGAGGCCACGCGGGTCGAAAATCAGTCACTTGAGCAATTGATGGCCAACGGATTTCGCTTGGGGGTCACCCAGGGCTATTATTACGGTGAGGAGTTCAACGCGCTTCAAAGCAATCCTGAATTCGCAGACCAGATTATCGATGCATCGGTCGGTGAAATGAACTTCACCCACCTGCTGGATGGCCAAATTGATGGCTTTCTGGAGCATCCTCCCGTCGCAACTGCGATCAAACGCCGCCGTGGCGACACCGACCCGATCATAGCCACTGAAAACTCCATCGGTGGCGGCCCCGTAACATTCATGTTCAGTCGCGAAAACGTCGATGCATCAGTTGTCGAGCGATTCAATGCTGCGCTTCAATCACTGAAGGAGTCGGGTGAGCACCAGCGCATGATTAATCGGTATATGGAATAATTCACGGTCTATTTAGCGATGAACAGGAGCAAACATGGAACTCGGTATTCTCGGCCTGATATGGCTGATCATTATTATCTGGGCCATTGTGAAAACAATCCAAGCCAAGGTTGGTCCCGTTGTAAAGCTATGCTGGGTATTGATCCTGATCGTATTTCCCATCATCGGCTTTCTTCTCTGGCTGTTTTTGGGGCCGAAGGGGTAATCAGAGATTGACGGACATGAATTTAACCAGGCCGCCCCAGGGCGGCTTTTTTAATGCTTGGTGAGAAAGCAGTAGCTATCGTTAATGGCGCGCACAAGAGGATGGCTGCCCTGCGCTCGGTTTGAACCGGCCTTGTGATGGTCGCAGGTTCAAACCCTGACGGACATCAAGAAAAAGCCCCGCGATGCGGGGCAGTTTCTTGATTGGCGCGCCCGGCAGGATTGCGGCGCGGTTAGGACCGCTTGGCTTTCAGCCTGAATCGCTGAGCGATTCAGCGAGCTCGCTTCGCTCGGTTTGAACCGGCCTTGTGATGGTCGCAGGTTCAAACCCTGACGGACATCAAGAAAAAGCCCCGCGATGCGGGGCAGTTTCTTGATTGGCGCGCCCGGCAGGATTCGAACCTGCGACCCCTGCCTTCGGAGGGCAGTACT
>CAKZPB010000098.1 GCA_937138395.1 uncultured Pseudomonadota bacterium | reverse complement strand
CACCCGCCTGTTGCTGATTGCGATCATTGCCGTCCTGATCGGAGCGTTTTTTTATTTTGATCTCGGCCAGTACTTCAGCCTGGAGGCGTTGCGTGAAAGTCGCGATGAACTGCTGACCTTCACCGAACAGCATTTCTGGCCGATGCTATTGGGCTACATGGCGGTTTATATTCTGATGGCTGCGCTGTCGTTGCCGGGCGCGGCGATCCTGACCCTGGCAGGCGGTGCCTTGTTCGGGCTGGTGGCAGGTACGATTGCGGTGTCATTTGCCAGTTCGATTGGCGCGACCCTGGTTTTTCTGGCCGCGCGGTTTCTGTTCCAGGATACGGTTCAGAACAAGTTCGGCAAGCGGCTGGAGACGATCAATCGCGGCGTGGAACGAGACGGTGCGTTTTATTTGCTGGCGCTAAGGCTGGTACCGGTGTTTCCGTTCTGGGTGATCAATCTGGTCATGGCACTGACCTCGATTCGCACCCGGACGTTCTACTGGGTCAGCCAACTCGGCATGCTGCCGGCCACGATTGTGTTTGTGAATGCCGGCACGCAGTTGAGCCAGATCGAATCGACCGGCGATATTCTCTCGCCCGGCCTGATCGGCGCGTTTGTGCTGTTGGGTCTGCTGCCGATCATCCTGCGCTGGGTGTTGCGCTGGATCCAGAACCGTAAAGTCTATGCAGGTTACGACAAGCCCAAATCTTTTGACTACAACTTGATCGCGATTGGCGCAGGCTCGGCCGGGCTTGTAACCTCATATATTGGTGCAACCGTTCAAGCCAAAGTGGCCTTGATCGAGAAGCACCAGATGGGCGGCGACTGTCTGAACACCGGCTGCGTGCCGTCGAAGGCGCTGATTCGCACGGCTCGACTGGTCGCCGAAGCGCGCGCGAGCGAGACCTTCGGCATTGCGAAGATGTCGGCTGAGTTCAATCTGAAAGATATTCTGCAGCGCGTAAAAACCGTCATCGAAAAAATCGAGCCGCATGACTCGCCCGAACGCTACCGAAGCCTGGGCGTGGACGTGATTCAGGGCGAAGGCAAGCTGGTTTCGCCGTGGGCGGTGGAAATCAACGGCAAAACCATCACCGCGCGCAGCATTGTGCTATCGACCGGCGCCGAGCCACTGGTGCCGCCAATACAAGGCCTGGATCAAGTCGAATTCTTGACCAGCGATAGCGTCTGGAACCTGGATGATCTCCCTCAACGACTCGTGGTACTCGGCGGTGGCCCGATCGGCGCCGAATTGACCCAGGCATTTGCGCGGCTGGGCTCGAAGGTCACGATCGTCGAGATGAACGAACGACTGATGCCGCGCGAGGACGCCGACGCGGCCGAGGCCGTTCAGAAGAAGTTCGAGCAAGACGGCGTCAGGATTGCCACTGCTCATAAAGCCGTTCGAGTGGAATCCGATGCCAGTGGCAAACACCTGGTCTGTGAACACAACGGGTCGACGGTCAAGTTTGAATTTGACCGGATTTTGATTGCCCTCGGTCGCAAGTCCCGCGTCAAAGGGTTTGGTCTTGAGGAACTCGGCGTGCGCCTGGCTGACCGCGGCACCATTGCTGTCGATCCACTTCTGCGCACCAACTTCCCGAATATTCTGGTCTGCGGGGATGCGGCCGGGCCATATCAGTTCACCCACGTGGCTGCCCACCAGGCCTGGTTTGCAGCATTGAATGGGCTGTTGGCACCGTTCTGGTCGTTCAAGGTTGATTACCGCGTGATTCCATGGGCCACGTTTACCGATCCCGAGGTTGCACGCGTGGGACTGAGCGAAGACGAAGCACGCGAGCAAGGCATTGAAGTGGAAGTCACGCGCTATGGCATTGACGACCTGGACCGTGCGATTGCCGACAGCCATGATCACGGTTTCGTCAAGGTGCTGACGCCGCCGGGCAAGGACAAGATCCTCGGCGCAACCATTGTTGGCCACCACGCAAGTGAGTTGCTGGCCGAGTTCGTGCTGGCCATGAAGCATGGCCTGGGCCTGAACAAGATTCTCGGCACCATCCATATCTATCCCACCATGAATGAAGCCAACAAGTTTGCCGCAGGCGAGTGGAAGAAAGCGCACAAGCCTGAATGGGCGCTGAAGCTGGCCGAGCGGTTCTTCCGCTGGCGTCGTGGATAATATCAAGCGACCTGGACCCGCAAATTCCTTCGATATCCGTCAATCCCAAATGGCCGATCAGCGCACGCAGACAGGCGAACGGACGAAGCATCGAATGATGACTGTTTCATCGATCAAGTGATCACCTGCAGGCGGGCTTCTACACGCAGCGTCCTCTCGCCTACAATATTCGGCAAGATGCATCGAATCAGACGAAGGATTCCGTATGACAACTGACTTTTCCTGTGATGCCCTGCTGGCGTTTCTGAAGCAGGCTGGTATCGAGGGCTTGATCAACCCGGCCTCGGCGCGCAGTCGGCGCAATGCTGTGGAGCAGCTTTCCGTGGAGCTGTCCGATGAGGAACGCGCCGACGTACGCGAGATCAGCGTTGACGAACTGGCGCTGCGCTTTCACAAACTGGAAGGTTCGAGTATCCGACCGGAGGCGCTGGAACTGTATGCCAACCGCTTCCGCATGGGCTTGACCGATTTTCTGCGCTATGCCGAGGGCCCTCAGAATTTCGAGAGCGTCGGCGTCGAGAAAACCCGCACGTTCAAGCGCCGAAAGGACGGCAAGAGTCCGCTGAACCGCGAGCAGCGCGCCGCAGAACGGATACGGCTTGAAGCGCTGGAAAACCCTTCCCAGATCGTTCCCGTCCCCCTGCGTGAGCGCGAAACCGCCTACGTGGCGAACCTGCCCCTTGACCTGACCATGGAAGAGGCGGAAAAGATTGCGCGCGTAGTCCGCGCTTATGCTGCTGAGCGCAACCGGGAGGTTGAAGCGTCATGAACATGAGCCGCATCCTGCTGATTGCGCCAATGGCGATTTTCGGCATTGCCGGCGTTGGCCTCTGGATGCTGATGACTACGCCCGGACTGGAGGGTCCGTTCTATGATGACCTGTTGCCCGAGATTGTCGGCTTCTGCATCGAGGGTTTTATACTCGTTGGCTTGTTGACCCTGATTCAGCACTCGCGCGAGACGGCCCGCCGTCGCGAGCTCTGGCTCAGTCTGCGCGGCTCGTTTCGTGGCCTGTTGTCCAATCTGGATATTGCTTATCTGGATCCGGACGGCGAACCGACCGCATCACGTGACCTGGAATCCGACCCCAGGGTCGTTGAGCACCTGATCGGAGAACTGGCCGTCAAGCACCCGGACCTGGACAGTCTGATTGCGCTGAAGAAAGAAGGCGCCGAAACGCTGTCGTTAACGCGCGACCTGGTCGCGGTTGCCGCGCAACTGAGCGCAACACACATGAACTGGTGGATTGCCATTGTCGACAGCATTCGTCAATTGTCCGAAGCGCGTGATCGCGACATGCTTGAACGCAGCGCACATGAACTGTTGATCAACATCCAGGAATTCGATCGCTTGGAATACTGACTCGCGCATGACTGTAGTGGCACTGAGCGTGATCATCCCGGTTGGACCCGGAGACCAGGCCTGGCATGGGCTGCTGCCGCAACTGGCAGGATTGCCCGAGTCAACTGAACTCATTATCAGTGCCTGTGAGCCGGTGCCGGACGAGGAATCCACAAGACTTGATTCCGTATGCCACGCTTGTCACTGGCTGCAATCGAGGCCGGGCCGTGCGTATCAACTCAATCGGGGGATCGAATTCGGTCAGGGCCGAATGCTTTGGTTGCTGCATGCCGACAGTCGACCGACGCCCGATGTTATCCAACAAGTATGTCAGTGGGTGGATCAGCACAAAGAAGGCTGGCTGTATTTCGATCTTGCTTTTGACGACAGGCTATGGGGCCGAATGCAGCTGAACACGATTGGGGCCAGGTTGAGATCACGACTCTTCGATCTCCCCTTTGGTGATCAGGGATGGTTGATCAGTCGACAGCGCTTCGAGCACGTCGGCCCGTTTGACGCTTCATGGCATCGCGGTGAAGACCTGGAGTGGGCCTTGCGTGCACGGCGGCATCAGTTGAAGCCCGTGCCTAGCCAAACCAGGCTGGTCACCTCATCCAGGCGTTATCGCGAGCAAGGATGGTTCAAGACCACGCTGAACCACGTCGTCCAAACCCTGAAGATGGTGCGGAAAGCCAGGCAGCAGAAGGAACAGAATCAGTGACCGCCATTGCCATCTTCGTCAAGACACCCGGCTTATCGCCAATCAAGACCCGCCTGGCCGAACGTGTGGGTCGGGAAGCCGCCGAGGCCTGTCACCGGAAGTCTGCAGCCTGTGTGTTGGCGACTGTTCAGCAAACCAATCTGCACGGCTATTGGGCGGTCGCCGAAACCGATGGATTGAGTGATCCGCTCTGGACCGGGCTACCGCAGATCGACCAGGGCCCGGGCTCGCTGGGCGCACGCATGCACCGGGTTCATGAAACGCTGGTCCAGCGTCACGGCAGCGCCCTACTGGTCGGCGCGGATCTGCCGCAGCTGCAGGCCAATGATTTGTCTTCAGCAGCAGACTGGCTAACAGCCTCTGTACCGCGCTCGGTCATCGGACCTGCGCATGACGGTGGCTTCTGGCTGTTTGGCTCAAACCACTGGTATCGACCATCCGACTGGACTTCAGTGGCCTACAGTCAGGCAGATACAGCGCAGCACTTCATGGCAGCAATGAACCTGGGCGAATGGAAGACGCTGCCGACACGCTGCGACCTGGACCAGGTCGGGGACCTGCCCAGGGTCATTGATGAGCTCAATCGGCTGTCACAGCCGCATCAATCACAACACAATTTTGTCAACTGGCTGTCAGAATTACGCCATGCAGCAATTTGATGAACTGATGCAGCTTGAACCGATGATCCGTCTCGGCGGGTTCGTGCTGCTGATCGGTCTACTGAGCTGGCTGCAATGGCAGTTTCCGTTTCGTGGCGATCCCAATCAACTTCGAAGATCCATGACCAACCTTTCGCTGTCGCTGATCAATACGCTGATCATGCGCTTCGTGTTTCCGCTGTTGGCCGTTGCATGGTCGGTTGAAATTTACCAGCAGAATGTCGGCATGTTCGCCTGGCTGCAGTGGCCACTGTGGGCCAGCATCCCGCTCGCCATTTTGATGTTTGATCTGGCCATCTACGTTCAACACCGGTGGATGCATACCATTCCAGTCCTATGGCGTGTCCATCGCGTTCATCATATCGATCGCGAAATGGACTTCACCACGGGTATACGCTTTCATCCCCTCGAAATCATGCTGTCGATGGCTGTCAAGCTGCTGTTGATTACGTTGCTCGGCCCCCATCCGCTCGCGGTGTTGATCTTCGAGGTCTTGTTGAGTCTGTTTGCGCTATGGACGCATACCAACGTGGCGTTACCGAAAACGCTGGATCGCATGGTTCGCTGGGTACTGGTGACGCCGTCGATGCATCGAATTCATCATTCGAGCTGGCAGCCTGAAACCGATGCCAATTATGGCTTTCATCTCAGTTGGTGGGATCGCCTGTTCAGAAGCTATCGCGACCAGCCCCGCGCGGATGAACAGACCATGCCTCTCGGTCTGGACGAATACGCAACCGAACGCGATCAGCGCCTAATGGCTTTGCTGCTCAATCCGTTTCGATCGACCTCTCACCATTGATCGAAGACGGCGGCAGCACGATATTTGCCATGACCTGCTGTCTGCGCTGACGCAATTCATCGTCGTCAAAACCGACCGCCTGGCCAATAATATAAATGGGCCGATCCTTCGATTCGATCAATAGTCGCCCCAGGTACTCACCGAGTATGCCAATGCTGATCAATTGGACACCGCTGAAAAATAGAATCATCGTGACCAGCGAAGCATAGCCAGGCACATCGATTCCGAACATCAGCGTACGCAGCACGATGTATGCAGCATACGTCAGCCCAATCAGAGCGATCAGAAAGCCCAGATAGCTCCAGGCACGCAGCGGCACCGTGGAAAACGATGTAATGCCATCCAGCGCCAGATTCCACAGCCGCCACAGGCTCCACTGCGAGTGCTTGCGACTGCCGGCTGGCCGCTGATATTCGACATAGTCGATTGAAAAGCCGACATAGTTCATCAGGCCTTTCATGAAGCGGGTTCGCTCCGGAAGCTGGGCCAGTGCATCCACCACTTTTCGATCCATCAATCGAAAATCGCCTACTTGTGGCGGCACCATCGATTCGGCCAGCCATGACATCAAACGATAAAACGCCCTGGCAGTAACCCGCTTGATCCAACCGTCCTGTTTGCGCGAACTGCGTCTTGCCAGGACCACATCGGCCCCTGCCTTCCACCGTGTCAGTAGCTCCGGAATGAGATCGGGCGGATCCTGAAGATCAGCATCCAGAATCACAACGGCTTGTCCTCTGGCAAAATGCAGCCCACAACTCAGCGCCGCCTCCTTGCCGAAATTTCGAGACAGCATCAATGCGTGCACTTTGGCGTTCGATTCACGCCAGCGTTCGATCTGGGCCACGGTACTGTCTCGGCTGCCGTCATCGACCAGCACAATTTCATACTGGCCTGCAGCACAGTCATCCAGCACTGGCACCAGGGCCTCAGCCAGTGACGTTATGGCGTCTGCTTCATTAAAACAGGGAATCACTACGCTTAACAGCGGTGATCGGTCAGGATTTGACATTCATTGTGTAGAGCGCTTGGCAATTGTGCGAGTATATCGGTCGATTCAGAAAAAACCAAACGTTCCGACCACGCCAGAACTCATTGCGCCAGTCGCCACACTCATCGATGAACACAACCACTCCACCTCAGCGTCCGTTCACCACGATACCGGTAGTGGCCTGGTTCACGGTGCTGCTGTTGATGGTGACCGAAGTTGCAGTTGCGCCGTATTCCGCAGCCACGTTCGACACTGCTCGCGACCTGCACTGGGCCTGGCAGATTGCATCCGGGCAGTCGTTTCCTGCAGTCGGTCCGCTATTGGCCCAGAATATTTACCTGACACCACTGTGGTTTTATGTGCTGGCGCCGCCGATCGTCCTGTTCGGCAGCCTGGGCTCGGTATCGATCTGGGTCGGCATCCTCGGCGCGCTCAAGTTTCCCCTCGCATTGTTATTCGGACATCGCTTGTTGAACTGGCGCCTGGGCTGTCTGTTTGCAGCAGCATTGATCATGCCGTCGCTGGCGAGCATCTCACTGGTCACCTGGACGCATATTTCGATTGCCGGCACAACAATCATCCTGTTTGCGCTAGCACTGTTGGCGGACTGGCACAGGCCCCGAAGAAAAAGCGCGCTATTGATGGGCCTGACGGTCGCCATTATGCTTCAGGCCCATCCGACCCTGATCGCACTGACCTGGCCCATGCTGTTGAACTGGATCCGAGCCAGACAGAAGGTCAGCCGAGCGTTGTTGATGGTAATGCCGGCAATACTCGGCCTATATCCGCTCTGGCTGGGATTGGGCGGCGATTCGATGAGCGCCAGCAGCGTCGCGTCCGGCGCCCTGAATGCTGGCTCAATTCTGAATCTGCCAGTGCTCCTGTACCAGTCCATTGTGTATGGAACCGATGGGGCCATACAGCTCTTCGCTCATGAAAACCCCAATACAGTCTGGCTGCTGCGGGCGGTCGTGATCGTCCTGGTCGCTGCCAGCGCTGTTGGTTGGCTGCAGTTTGGCCTCAGCCGGAACACCGGCACTGGTCATGACGATGGTCGCAAGACCATTGGCCTGCTGCTTGTTGCCGGAATGCTGATCTATGCGCTGCTGGTCGCACTGATGCGGCCCTTCACCTGGTGGTACATGATGCTGGGCCTGCCACCGCTGATGGCCCTGCTGCTCGCCATCGGTTGGTATTCGATACGCTGGCGGTTTCGCTCTGGTTTCATTGCAATCGGCTTGATCATCATCAGCTGCACGCTGCTGTTCAACCTGATTGCCACCGGCAGCCACTCGCATAGCCGCTATTTCGCCGTTGGCCTGATTGATTTGAAACAGATCAGCGAGCAGCGCGATGTCGATGATTCGCCGTGGCTACCGCTCTATGCCCAGGATCGTCTGGCGCAGCACCTTTGTTCGGCTGATGGAGCCATCACCCTGCACGGCACGCTGGCATTTGTGATGGACCCGACAGCAGCCTTGCTGCATGACCTGCACTGCCCGGCTACGCCGGAATGGCGGCTGCTGGGTCAGGCCGGTCCGGCCTCTCGACACTGGCTGGGTCTGCGGAGTGAAGCTGCGGCTGATGCCGGGCTGAGCGCGCTGTACACCATTACAGGAATGACGCTGGTTCAGCCCGAAACGATCCTGTTTCCGAAGACCAGTCTTGCATTGGGTAATCCAGCCAGCGAGCAGCTCCGCGGCTGGGCTGGTGCCGAGATCCAGCGGCACAGCCTGGAATACACGCTCGAAGGGCGACAGCTGATCTCGATCAGCAACGCTTTTTTCTGGCAGGCACAACAG
Source organism: uncultured Pseudomonadota bacterium (assembly GCA_937138395.1). Lineage (GTDB taxonomy): Bacteria > Pseudomonadota > Gammaproteobacteria > Xanthomonadales > Wenzhouxiangellaceae. Next base: position 43,823 of record CAKZPB010000098.1, on the reverse strand, counting down.
ACATGGCATCGCATCGAGGCAAACGGCAAGCCGGCACAATTACTGGCCGATGATGAAGTGACGCAAGTCTATGCCTGTTCAGACTGCAGGCCGGGGGATCGGGCCAATTGGATCCTGGAATTCAGCGCACCGACCGGCTACCCTCCCGATATCGTGACCCTGGAGCCGGACATTGCATCTGGAATCAAAGGAACTGCTCGTTGAGAATCCGCTCATCAAGCGAATGCTCGGGATCAAACAGCAGACGATACTGGGCATCTGGATGTTGCCGCACTAGGACCGACTGGACGTTACGAACCTCATCGTAGTCTGCGGTCGCACTGACCGGTCGTCGCTCCGGATTCAAGACCTCGAATTCAATGTGCACCGCGGCCGGCAGCACCGCACCGCGCCATCGGCGTGGCCGAAACGGACTGATTGGCGTCAATACCACCGCCTCGGTACCGAGCGGCAGAATGGGCCCGTGAGCAGATAAGTTGTAGGCCGTAGAGCCGGCTGGTGTTGCGACCAGGACACCATCGGCTACCAACCGCTCGACCCGCTCGATCCCGTTGACGCGAATCTTGATGTGGGCAGCCTGATTGGTCTGTCTTAGTAATGCCACCTCATTGATGGCCATACCATGGTGCCGCTGACCTTGAAGATCTTGAACTTCCATCTGCAGCGGATTCAGATCGAAGTGAATGGCCTGCTCGATGCGATTCAGAAGATCGTCTTCTGCGAACCGGTTCATCAGGAAACCGACGTCGCCAAGGTGCATGCCAAACACCGGCACCTGCCGGTGGCTGTGCTCATGCAGCGTATGCAGCATGAAGCCATCACCACCGAGCGCAATCACCAGGTCGGCTTCATCCGGCGCGACATTGCCATATTGACGGGTCATTCGCTGCAGCGCGTCCTGGGCACGCGGATGCTGGCTGGCGACAAATGAGAGCCTGGGCGGTTGCTTAGACACTTCAGATCGTTGATTTGAGCAGTTGGCCAATACCCTTGACTGCAACTTGCATGGTGGCAAAATCCAGCGACGAGGTGGTGCGCATTTCTTCAAGCATATGGCGCGTGCGTTCAACCTGGGTGTGGTGAGTATTCAACCAGGCCTCGACCGGCAGTTCGTGCGAGTGCTGCTCGGTCAGAATCCTGCGGGTCAATTCACGGTGATCATTAAACACCTGGTCGCGCAGGTGACCTCTGGCGTGCGCATGCCATTGTTTTTCGACCGGCAGGCGCTCAACGCTTTCGCGCAACCAGCGCAGGCTCAATTCATCGAACAACCGGAAATACACACGACCGACCTCTATCACGGATAGATTCAGATTGCGTGCCTCATCGACTACGTCAACGGCAGAATACATCCAGCCGAAGGTTGCCAGTTGCCGGGCAAAGTCCGCTTCGATGCCTTCGTCGATCAGGCGCTGGACCGATTGCTCGAGCGCATCCAGAGCCGTTGGGCTCAGGATATCCGGCAAGTGATTGCGGAACTGCTGCAGGCCGGGAGCAAAATGTTCCACGCGGCTGGAAATATCGATTGAGAAGCCGCCCGGCAGCATGATCAGGCGGCGCGTGGCTTGACGCATCAGGTTCCAGATTTCGAGATAGACTCGATTCTGCGTTTGCGCCGAAATGCGGGCGTCGTAAGTCTCGAGTTCGTGCCAGTAGTTTCGCGCCTCGAAAATTTCGCGAACCACGGTAAATGCTTTTGCAACGGTTGCAGGCGACGCCCCGGTATCTTCCTGAATGCGATTGGCAAAATAGGCGCCCATTCGGTTGACCAGATTGTTGGTGACCCGGGTCGCGATGATCTCCCGCTTCAGCCGGTGCTGCGGCATCAGGTCCGAACAGAGCTCACGCAGCGGCTGTGGAAAGTAGTCTTCGAGTTCGCGCGCCAGGTACGGATCCTCAGGAACTGCACTGCCAATGAGCTGTTGATACAGCATGATCTTGCTGAACGAAAACAGGACCGCCATTTCAGGCCGCATCAAGCCAAGGCCGCGGGTAACACGCTCGCGCAGGTCGTCTTCATCCGGCAGCCCTTCCAGATCACGATCAATGACACCATGGCGTTCCAGCATGCTGATGAATTGCGCTTCGGCACCCAGGCGTATCGACGTCATGGATTCCATCTGGCTGATCGCCTGGGTCTGCAGGTAATTGCTGCGCAGCACCAACGCTTCGACCTCGTCGGTCATTTCAGACAACAACTGGTTGCGCTGTTCAATGTCGATTCGTCCCGCAAGCACCGCCTGATTCAGCAGGATCTTGATGTTGACCTCGTGGTCCGAGCAGTCGACGCCGGCAGAATTATCGATAAAATCGGTGTTGATCTTGCCGTTATCGAGGGCAAATTGAATGCGCGCCTGCTGAGTCAGGCCAAGGTTGCCACCCTCACCAACCACGCGACACTGCAGTTGATTGGCATCGACCCGCACCGGATTGTTGGCCAGATCATCTACATCGGCATGGCTCTGTTCGGATGATTTCACATACGTGCCGATGCCACCGTTCCAGAGCAGGTCAAAGCGGGACTTCAACAGCGCACGGATCAATGCCTGCGGCGATAATTCCTGCTCATCGACCTCGAGCCATTCGCGAACTGGACCGGACAAGGGGATGGTCTTGGACTGCCTTGAAAATATCCCGCCCCCCTCTGAAATCAAATCAGCATCGTAATCAGCCCAGCTTGAACGCGGCAAATCGAACAGGCGCTTGCGTTCTTTGAAGCTGCTGGCAGCATCCGGGTCCGGGTCTATGAAGATATGCTGGTGATTGAAGGCCGCTTTTAAACGGATCTTGTCGGACAGCAGCATGCCGTTACCGAACACGTCGCCCGACATATCGCCGATTCCGACCACGTCGAATTCATCGGTCTGAATATTCAGCCCGAGCTCGCGAAAGTGTCTGCGAACTGATTCCCAGGCGCCCTTGGCGGTGATGCCCATGCCCTTGTGGTCGTACCCATTCGAACCACCAGAAGCAAACGCATCGCCGAGCCAGAAATCATGTTCCAGGGAAATGGCGTTGGCTATGTCTGAAAACGTCGCAGTACCCTTGTCCGCGGCAACCACCAGATAGGGATCATCCTCATCATGCCGGACGACGTCGGATGGCGGCACGGTATTATCTTCAACCAGATTATCAGTAATGTCTAGTAACCCGTTGATAAAGCTGCGATAGCAGTAAACAACTTCTGCCATGATCTGGTCGCGATCCCCACCATCAGGCAATTGCTTGACAAAGAAGCCACCCTTGGCACCGACCGGAACAATCATGGTGTTCTTGACCGTTTGTGCTTTCATCAGGCCCAGCACTTCGGTGCGGAAATCCTCACGCCGATCCGACCAGCGAAGACCACCGCGCGCGACCTTGCCACCGCGCAGATGAATACCCTCAACGCGCGGTGAATAGACCCAGATTTCACGGTGCGGCCTCGGCTTGGGCAGATCAGGAACCTGATTCGAATCGAACTTGAAACTGAGATAGGATTTGCCCCGGCCACGACTGTCACGCTGAAAGGCACTGGTGCGCAGCATGGCCTGGATCAAGTCGGCAAAATTCCGCAGAATTCGATCCTGGTCAGCACTTGAAATCGTGTTCAACAGGCGAAGCAGCGACTTGCGCGCGCAATCGGCCTGATGCGCCGGCTCGGCCAATTCTCGAGCGACATACAGTTCATCAATGAACTCGGTCAATACCGGGTCGTCAAACTTCTCCAACAGACTTTGACAGCTGCTTTCAAGCCTGCGGCGAGCTGCTTTCTTCTGGCCTTCGTTCTGTTGAGCACGGCCCGGGTCAAACCGTGCTTCGAAGTATTCAACCAGCAGGCGAGCCGCAAGCGGCCAGTCGGCCAGCGTTTCTTCCATGTACCTCTGTGAGAACGGATTGTCGGCCTGCAGAAAATATTTGGCCAGCGCACGAATGACAACGGCCTGTTGCCAGGTCAGGCTGGCTAACAGGACAAGCTGATTGAACCCGTCATTTTCGGCTCGGTTCCGCCAAGTCTGCTCGAACGCCTCCTGGAAGTTCTTGCGCAGCAGATCCAGGCTCACTTCACCATCCATGCAGGGCTGCATGTCGAAATCCTGAATCCAGATTCGATCGCCATCTTTCAGCTGCAATTCGTAGGGCCGCTCAGACACGATCCGCATGCCGAGATTCTCCAGCGTCGGCAGCACATCGGACAAGGGGATCGGCTGTTCGTACTTGAACAGCTTGAAACGCAGAATTCCCTGGCTGCGTTTGCGTGGCCGATACAGGCTCATCTTCAGATCATCGACATCGGTCAGGCTGTCGGCCGCCAGCACGTCAAAGCTGGCAACGTGGGGTGCCACGTCGCCCTGATAGCTCACTGGGAAGGCATCGCCGAAACGTTTTATCAGGACCAGCGCCTTTTCTTCGCCCTGACCTTTGATCAGAATTTCATGCAGCTCATCGGACCAACTGCGGATGGCATGCTTGATCTTGCCCTCGATGTCGGCAACGCTGGATTCCTGAGCGACCGTCTGGCCGCCTCTCGGTCGAACGACCACATGCATCCTGGCCAACTTCGACTCGCCGACCTGTACAGCAAAATCGAGCTTCTCGCCTTTCAAGGCACGCTTGAGGATGTGCTGGACTTTCTGTCGATTTTCCGTATTGAACCGGTCGCGAGGGATAAACACCATGCAAGAGTAGAAGCGCCCAAATCGTTCGCGCCGCACGAACAATCGGGTCTGAACCCGTTCCTGAAGATCCAGAATGCCAATACTCAACTCGAGCAGATCATGGCTGCTGGCCTGAAATAGCTCATCTCTCGGCAAGGTCTCGAGGATATGCAGCAGCGCTTTGCCGGCGTGGCTTCCAGGCCTCAAGCCGGACAACTCCAGGACCTGTTTGACTTTGGTTCGAACCAGCGGCGTATCCTGACAACGTCGGATATAAGCACCGGAAGTAAAAAGCCCAATCAATCGTTTTTCGCCGATTACCCGGCCCTGCCGGTCGAAGCGCAGGATCGAAATGTAGTCCATATAACCATCTCGATGCACGGTCGAGCGGCCATTGGTCTTGGTAATAATGATCGGGTATATCCTGGAATGCTGGTCGCGTGACTGGCTGGTCAATTCCGCGACTGGCCGATCCGGCGAACTACGGTGATCCTGCCGCATGAGCCCCAGACCGCTCGGTTCAACTGCGCGTAGAATGCGCGCCTCACCGGCATCGGGCTCAATAATTTCGTACTCGCGATAGCCCATGAACATGAAATGATCATTCGCCAGCCACTGGAAGAAATCGCGGGCTTCCTGAACCTCATCAGCCGCCAGTCCTGACTCGCTTTCAGCCAGCTCATCGGCAATCCTAAGGGCATTCTCGCGCATCGGGCGCCAATCTTCGACCGCCAGCCGAACATCCTGCAGGGTTTCCCGAACCTGCTTCTCAATCTTGACCAGGACTTCCGGCGAGGCCTGCCGATCGACCTGTAGATGCATCATGGATTCATTGATGGAGCCGTCATCCTCGGACTCCCCAAGCCGGAGCCAGTGTCCACCCTCGTCACGCTGTACCCGAATGACCGGATGCAGGATCAAATGCACGGCGACATCCAGACTGGATAGCGCCAATACCACTGAATCGACCAGGAATGGCATGTCGTCATTGACCAGTTCAATGACCGTATGGCTGGATTCCCAACCATGCGTTTGCTGGCTCGGGTTGTAGACACGACAACTGACCTGTCGACGCGTGCGTTGTTGAGCAAAACGATGAAAGCTTTCAACCAGCGCAGCGTATTTTTCCGATTGCTCGGGGTCGAGTTCGCTGATCGGCATGCGGCCGAAGAACTGGCGAATGAACGCCGAACTCACTTTTCCGGATGGCGTTCGCAGGTTTTGAATAATGGCCTGCAATTCCTCATTGCTGGAAATGTTTTCAGTCGTCATTGCTGATCCTGACCCCGGCTCGCGCGACATTGCGTTCTTGTAAAAAACCCCCGATCCAGGTCAGGGGTTTATTCTTGTGCTGGATTGCTGATCCCGATGATGCAGCAAAATGACCTCATCCGTCAACGCAGACCCGTTTCCTGACGCGCAATGACCAAGCGTTGTATCTCACTGGTCCCTTCGTATATTTCGGTAATTTTGGCGTCCCGAAAATAGCGCTCGACCGGCATTTCCTTGCTGTAGCCCATGCCACCATGCAGTTGAACCGCTTGATGAGTAATCCACATGCAGGCCTCGGAAGCAAACAGCTTGGCCATGGATCCGTCAACGGTGAAGCGTGCGCCGGTGCGAGCAGCCTGTTGTTTTGCCCAGGCCGCGCGAAGTGTCAACAACCTTGCAGCTTCAAGCTTGCATTTCATATCGGCAATTTTGGACTGGATCATCTGAAAGGTGCCAATTTCCTGGCCGAACGCCTTCCGGTCGCGCGCGTATTCCAGGCTGGCCTGATACGCGGCTTGTGCGATACCCACGGCCTGCGCTGCGATGCCGATTCGGCCAGCATCAAGCACACCCATCGCAATCTTGAAGCCCTCGCCTTCTTCTCCCAGTCGATGGGCTACCGGACAACGATAGTCATTCAACTCGATTTCACAGGTTGCAGACGCCCGAATGCCCAGTTTGGGCTCGGTTTTGCCGCGGCTGAAGCCCGCTTCTTCGGTGTCGATGATGAATGCGCTGACACCCTTTGCACCGGCTTCTGCATCGGTCATCGCAAACAGCACCAGGTAGCGCGCGTGTGGGCCCGAGGTAATCCAGGACTTGCGTGCATTGATGACGTAGTGGGTGCCGTCCTCGGAACGCTCGGCACGGGACTTCATGCGTGAGGCGTCGGAACCGGACTGGGGCTCGGTCAGAGCATAAGCTCCAATTTCTTCACCGCTGGCTACAGCGCGAACGAAGCGTTCTTTTTGCGGCTCACTTCCGTGTTTCAGGATGCCATTGCAGAATAACGAGTTGTTTACGCTCATGATTGTGCCGTGGGCCGCGTCAGCCGCACAGATTTCTATCATGGCCAATACGTACCCGATGGTATCCAGCCCGGCACCACCGTATTGCTCGGGCACTTCAATTCCCATCAGGCCCAACTCACCCATGGCTTGAATATTGGCCAGCGGAAACTCACCGCTGTGATCAAAATCAGCTGCGACCGGGGCAATTTGCTCACGCGCGAAATCCCGAGCAGCAGCCTGAATCATCTGCTGCTCTTCAGTCAGTTCAAAGTTCATTGCAAATCCTTGAAAATAAAACGAAAAAACTAAAACAATTCCACTGCTGGCAGCGGTGTTTTCAGTCAATCCTGATAAATAAAATTGTCGGGTAATTATATCACTCTGCATGTCCACACCTTGACGTACGGTCAAGGCCGTTAATTTTGATTTCGAATTTTGTGACTCATGTCCTTGACACTGATAATATTAGCGGTATGATTCACGCTTCCGGTTTTGGGGTTCCCCCTTCCCCGTACCGGATTGTGACCGAGGTTCCCCCCTTGCCTCGGTCACTTCTTTTTTAGCCGAGGTGGCGGAATTGGTAGACGCGCTGGCTTCAGGTGCCAGTGTCCGTTAGGACGTGGAGGTTCGAGTCCTCTTCTCGGCACCAAATCAGCATGTTTATTTTTCTCAGCCAGACTACACATGACTGGTCTGACCGATACAACAGGCTGATCAGTCGAACATCAGACCATGAGCCGTTGGAATACGAATTGTTAGACTCAGGTTCTGAAATGCCGAGGTGGCGAAATTGGTAGACGCGCTGGTTTTAGGTACCAGTGGGCAACCCCCGTGGAGGTTCGAGTCCTCTCCTCGGCACCATTACTTTTTTTCCTGATTGAAAAGCCAATGCCTGGATCAGAAAGGAGTCCTGAGCAGCATTCAGTTCACTTCAATTGTAGGCTTTCTTTACATTTCAACTTTATTGGCATTCCGCAGCTCAGCGCATGAGCTGACGCACTCTACTTTCGAGAAAAAAGCAGGCACCTCTGATCGGTGCGTATTGAAATACTCAGAGTGAAGTGAGCACCACAGGAATTCCAGCCCTAGCCGTACATCCTCACAAGCGGAAGCAGTATTGCTTACTTTTTCTCGGCATTATTAAGTCAAAAGAGAAAGACGCAACAGCTGCTGCAGCGGGTAGTGGAAAGCCATTGAGTGTCAATTCGAGCCAATTAAAGATGCTCAATTGCGGAAGCAGCCGTACAACAAAATGATTTGGATTTTGAATCAATAGCAATCAAAACGCATTAATGCCAGTCAATTCACGCCCAACCACCAGCTGGTGAATGGTCTCGGTTCCCTCATAGGTAATCACGGATTCCAGGTTCAAGGCGTGGCGAATGGCCACATATTCCAGCGTGATGCCTGATCCACCCAGCAAGTCACGACAATCGCGGGCAATATCAAGCGCCATACGTACGTTATTCCACTTGGCCAGACTGACTTGGGTTGGATTCAGCTTGCCGGCATCCTTGATTCGACCCAGGCGGAGCGACATCAGCTGAGCGCCGGTGATGCGGCGGGCCATATCAGCCAGGCGGAGCTGAACCGTCTGATTCGCCGACAACGGGCGCTGAAACAGTTCTCGATCTGCGCAGTAGTCGATCGCTTCGCTCAAACAGGCAATTGCCGAACCGATCGGGCCCCAGGTAATCCCATAGCGGGCCTGATTCAGGCAGGATAGTGGCCCTTTCAGACCGGTCACACCAGGCAGTCGATTGGCATCAGGCACCCGAACGTTATCCAGATACAGTTCAGAAGTGACGGATGCGCGTAGCGACATCTTGGCCTTGACTTCTCGGGCTTCGAAGCCATCGCTGTTCGTCTCGACAATGAAACCCTGGATGCCATCATCGGTGCGGGCCCAGATAATCGCAATGTGCGCCAGATTCCCGTTGGTGATCCACATTTTTGCGCCATTGATGATCCAGTCATCGCCATCCTTACGGGCATGCGTTTTCATATTGGCCGGGTCGGAACCGCCATGCGGCTCAGTCAATCCAAAACACCCAATGACCTTACCGGCTGCCATGTCGGGCAACCAGCGTTCACGCTGGGCATCGGAGCCAAATGCGTGGATCGGATACATGCAGAGCGAAGACTGAACCGAAACAAAGCTGCGCAGACCGGAGTCGCCACGTTCGAGTTCCTGGCAGATCAGTCCATAACTGACAGCATTCAAACCGGCACAACCATAGCCTTCGAGACTACTGCCCAACAATCCCAGCTCAGCAATCTCGGGGATCAACTCAGCGGGAAATCGCCCTTCGTCGAAACACTCGGCGATCACAGGCAGTGCTTTCTGATCGACGAAACGCGCAACCGAATCCTTGATCATGCGTTCTTCTTCGGAAAGTTCGTCGGTAATTTGATAGAGATCGAAAGGATCTAACGAGGCAGTCGGCATAGTACACTCTTGGGCCTGAGGGGCGTATGGGGTGAGTTTTTAACATCACAAATTAATCAGGCAATATTGTAACGCGGGCATGTCAGCAATGCGCTATCAGGCTATAATAATGACTCGTTTTTTTACGATATTTTCCATGCGAACCATAGTCATTTTGAGCCTGCTTTTGCTGGCACCGCTTGCAGCTTTGGCTGAGGGCGATATCGAACGGGGCAAGATCATCAGCTATACCTGCACAGGCTGCCATGGCATCCCGTTCTATAACAATACCTATCCGACTTATTACGTTCCACGCCTGGGCGGTCAGAATGAGGCTTACATCGTCAGCGCATTGAAAGCATACCGTTCTGGCGAACGTCATCACGCCAGCATGCGTGCCCAAGCCAACACCCTTTCAGACCAGGACATCTTGGATATTGCTGCCTACTTTGCATCGCTGAGACGAGACTAACCGTGAAATCTATACCCCTATTCCTGGCCTGCGCTAGTTTTGCATTCAATATTTCCATGGCCCATGCCGGAAATCCGCAGCGCGGGCTGGAAATATCCCAGGTCTGCCAGTCATGCCATGGTCGAAACGGTGATGAGGCGCTGCAGCCCGAGTACCCCATTCTCGCCGGACAGCACGAGGATTATCTGGTCTACGCATTGCAAAGCTATCGCGATGGCCGACGCCAGAACGCCATCATGAATGGTTTTGCGCAGAACTTATCCGATCAGGATATCGAGGATCTAGCCGCGTGGTATTCCAGTCAGCAGGGCTTGTACGATCTTGAAATGGACTGATCGCACCTGGCGGTCTGACCGGCATGCCCGGCACGAATTTCCCTGGGCAGCGCGGCAATTCTGACAAACCGCTGAGCACAGCACAGCAGCCCGCCTTCCTCAGTAGAACGGATTTTGCCCTTCGCTGTGGTCCGTTGCATCGATCACACCTCGTATTTCCGGTAGCTGCTCCTGAAGCGTCGTCTCAATGCCCTGTTTCAGCGTGACATCAATCATGCTGCAACCATGGCAACCGCCGCCGAACTGAAGTACAACATCGTTTTCAGCGGTGATATCAACCAGCGAAACCTGGCCTCCATGACTGGCCACCATTGGATTGATGCGGGTATCAATCACCCACTGGACCCGATCGCCAATCGGCGCGTCGGCGTCGGGTGCCTGACCCTTCAATCCAGGTGCACGAATACTGAGCTCGCCGCCGGTTTCTGTAGATTCAAAGTCGATCTGCGCGCCCTCGAGTGCGCGCATGCTCTGCTCTTCGACAAACAGGATAAAGGCCTGACAGTCGACCGGCTCGTCCGATTCATGTTCTGTGTCGGGTGGGCAATAGTTCAATGACACGTCCGCAGCCGGCGTTCCAGCGTTCAGCGTGGCCAGTCGCAGATTGGTCTGGTCGGGCTGGGTCTCGAGGAGCCTTGAAAAATAATCGCGCGCGGAAGGGGTGATCGTCAACATGCTTGATGAATGCTCGGGATTTCCAATAGTGTACTACTTCAGTCCTGTTTCAGTCTTGACAGCAACCAGGGGAGCGATGAATCAAAGCGCCAGTCCATGCCGGAGTGATTTCCATCGAACAGTTCGAATTGATGCTGAATGCCATGATTGTTCAATATGCTGTGAAGTTCACGCGTTCCGTAATGGATGAAGTATTGATCGCGATTGCCGGCATCCAACCAGAGACCCTTCAATGCTGCAAGATGCTCGAATTGCGTATTGCTGTAGTGCACAGGGTCGAACGCCTGCCAACGCTGCCACACCGATGGGTTCAAGCGGCAGGTGTCCAGATCGAACGGTAGCTCCAGGTTCAGCGGCTTGCCTGGAGCTGGCGAATAACTGGCTGCCAGACACAACACCATCATGGCATGAAAGGCGCGATAGCCAGGCTTTCGGGCGCGCCAGAAAGCCTGAACAAAGCCTTCAAGATCAGCGTTGTGCAAAGCCAACTCATCACAAAAACCAGGAAAATCGCGCTGATAGACCCGGTCAAAGCCACAATCACCCGCATGACTTGCAATTGCAGCAAAGACGCCGGGCGAATGGGCTGCACAATGAATCGCACCAAAACCACCGGAGGATTTACCAAACGCGGCGCGGCCCTCTGGTGCTGGAATCGTTCTGAAACGGGCATCAACTGCTGGAATCAGCTCATTGGTCAAATGATGCTGATAATTCCCGATCGCCGGAGAATCCACGTATTGATTGCCGCCCAGCGCGGTGTAGCAGTCGGGCATCACGCACAATGCCGGCGGCATCTGCTGATTGCCGATCAAACGATCCAGTCGATCAGACAGACGCTCTCCATGATTGCGCCAGCCGAGCGCTGCCAGGCCAGAGCTGGTGTAGGCCGCAAGATACCAAAGCACTGGATAATGGCGGTCTGAATCATCATAGCCGTGCGGCAGATACACCGAAACGGTCCGCCGACTCGGATCACCTAGCGGATTGTCCTCAAGGCAGACCGAATCAAACTCGAACTGCTCGATTCGACCGCTCGGCCAGCGTCCGGAGGGCCTCAGTGGCGATTCAGTATTTGTCATAGCGCAGGACTAGACCAGCGGAACGACTTTTTGATCACGCGGCGGTACCCGACCCAATTCAGGTATCAAGACGGTCAGTATCTTGCGTATCTGGACCGAATCATAATGCTGCACCGCGCGCTCGGCACGCTGCAGATACTGATCGAACTCGTGCAGCGGTCGATCAACATTCCGCGCCAGGAAAATTTTCTGGTGCGCGGTATTGGCATAGGCCTCATGCTCGTGGAACAACTCTTCGAACAGCTTCTCCCCGGGCCGCAGGCCGGTGTAGACAATGTCGATATCCTGGCCGGGTTCTTTGCCTGCAAGGCGAATGAGCTGTTCGGCCAGAAAGCGGATCGGAACGGGTTTGCCCATATCCAGCACGAAGACTTCACCACCCTGCCCCAGGACGGCAGACTGCATGATCAGCTGCCCCGCCTCGGCAATGGTCATGAAATAACGGGTGATTTCCGGGTGCGTCACTGTCACGGGTCCGCCTTTGCGAATCTGCTCATTGAACAATGGCACCACCGAACCAGTCGAATTCAGCACGTTACCAAAGCGAACGGTGATGAAGCGCGTATCGGACTGATGATTAGCACGCTGGCAGTACAGCTCGGCAACGCGCTTGGTTGCCCCCATCACGTTGCAAGGGTTGACCGCCTTGTCAGTCGAAATCAATACAAACGTATCAACAGCATGCCGGATTGCAGCATCGGCCATCCGTGCGGTTCCAAGCACGTTGTTGCGAAATGCCTCACGCACCTGGTTCTGTAGCATTGGCAGATGTTTGTAGGCCGCTGCGTGAAAGATCACTTCGGGGCGATGACGGGAGACCACAGTTTCGACCGTCGCCGAGTCACAGACATCGCCCAGCACTGAATCCATGACCAGGTCCTGAAATTCAGTGCGCAAGGTGTAGTCAATACGATAGAGGTTGTACTCGGAGCTATCGAGTACGACCAGGCCAGCCGGATCCAGCCGGGCAATCTGACGGCACAGCTCAGCCCCGATCGAACCGCCACCACCGGTGATCAGCACGCGCTTTCCCGCCAAGCCGGAGCGAATCGAATCCCAGTCGAGTGAAACGGGATCTCTGCCCAGCAGATCGTCAATTGCAACCGGCTTCAGGTCGTCGACTCTGGAAACACTGGCACCCAGCTCTTTCAGCGTCGGTACAGTCTTGAACTCGACATCGGCTGTTTCGCACAATGTAACGATCCGCTGCATCTGATCGTTACTGGCTGACGGTATCGCAATGACGACCAGGTCAATGACCGCTTCGCGTGTGATGCGAGGCAATTGATCGACTGTTCCGATCACCGGTACGCCATGGAATTCATCACCCCTGAGCGACACGCTGTCATCCAGAAACCCAACCACATCGTGTCCGCCCCGGCGCTTCAGTTCGGGCAGCAACATCCGCCCCGAGCTACCGGCCCCAACGATTAACGTGCGATGACTGTTGCGTCGCCAGCGTACTTCGGTGCGCATATCCTTGAACGTACGGAAAGCCAGGCGGGGCAAACCGAGCGCCAGCAGCAAGATCGAGGGATAGAGCCACAATAGCGGTGCGACGGTGGCCATCGGTATTTCGCGCATCAGGCAGACTGCGCCAATGGCAACGGAACCGAGCAGTGATGCGCGCAGCAAATTGCCCAGATCCGGCAAGCTGGCAAAGCGCCATAGACCGCGATAAAGACCAACGCGCCAATAAATCAGCACCTGTAGCGACAGCAGCAGCAGGCCTTCAATGACGAGACCGGCTGGACCCGGCCAGGCAGACGAAAACAGGAGATTGCCCAACCAGCGTGCCGCCAGCCAGGCCAGGCCCGCAGCCAGCATGTCATGCAATACCACTAGCGTGCGGATGTTGCTGTAGTGGGGTGCGTCCCTATGTTGAGTCAGATTCACTGTGCCGGCTCTCCACTTCTCCTCGGGTTTGTGCAGTGAACCATAACCCGAACAATGCAACCCCCAGAACAAGTGCGCCAATCCAGTCATGACTTGGTGTGATCGCAACAAGCCATAAACCGGGTGTGACCAGCAATAGATTCAGCGCAATAAAAACCAGCAACACCGAACGGTGAGACCAGTTTTTACGTATCAATTGTTGATACGCATGATCACGGTGCGCAGTATACCACTGCTCTTTGCGGACCACTCTCCAGATCAGGGTTGCACTGGCATCGATGACAAAAACCGACACTGCCATGAACGCCATCGCTACCGAGAAGCTGTCGATCAACACACCAGCCAACGCCAGAAATCCCAACGTCCAGCCCAGGGCCAGAGAACCTGCATCACCGAGAAAGATTCGGGCAGGCGGTCGGTTCCAGAGGAAAAAACCAAAGCTCGCCGCCGACAGGCAAAACGCAATGGCGGCCAGTTCAATCTGCTGATCCAGCACAAACAGCGCCCCCAGGAACGCGCCGGAAAAAAACCCTTGAGCGGAGGCCAGCCCGTCTGCGCCATCCATGAAATTGAACAGATTGACCATCCAGATCAGCGCCGGGATACTCAACAGCGTCCACAGCCAAGGGCTGAAGAGGTGTTGATCGGCGATGCGGATCTGTTCCACCGGACCTACCCAGTAGACGGCCAGCATCGCAATCAGGATCTGTGCAACAAGCCGCCATCGAACATTGATGTCGTGGACATCGTCCAGCCAGCCCAACACCGTCATCAATACCGTTGTGACCAGGGTGGGAACGACCCAGACCGAAGCGGGTAGCAGCAACAACAGCGCGATTGCAAAGCCGGAGACAAGGGCAAGACCACCGCCTCGGGTGATCAGTCGTTGGTGGCTGCTGCGTGGGCCGGGCCTGTCCAGCCATTGATGTTTCAGCGCCAGTGCCCGTACCCAAGGCGTCAGCAACCAGGCCAGCAGTCCGGCACCAACAATCGCCAGACCCTGGATTAGCATGAACAAGTCATTTCTTATTCACCCAAAACGCCCCGGATTGGTCTCGTGGTTTCCCAATTTCTGCAGCTTGGACAGTGCCAGTGCCAGGACTGACCGCTGAACCCACAGTGTCGACACCGGAAGCGAGGCTGACCTTCAAGTAATTTCTGCATCAGTTCGCGAATGATCAGCGGATCTACATCCTCGAGTCCCTGCTGATGTTTATGCATCAGTTCAAGCACGTAATGCAGACCGCGCACCGACGGTGTACGCTGCAGTTCATGCAGCAGGTAATTGATTGCCGCTGCCGGGTCACGGGCCGCCTTGACATGAGCAATCGTCAGCATTGGGCCGGCCACTTCCGTTTGAACAGCAATTCCCTGCAGCCATTCGGCAAATTCTGCTTCACGACCCAGCTTGGACTCGCATTGATACAACGGCTCAATGACCAGCACGGCCAGCTCCGGATCATGTTCACAGGCACGGCGCCAGGCCTGCGTGGCTTTATTGCAATCCTGCTGCGCATACGCGGCATGCCCTTCAATCATGTCGGCCCGAACGCAGGGGTCCAGGTAGTTGCGCGCACTGTATAGATGTTGATCAACTTCTTCGAATGCTTTGCGCTCAAGCGCCTCATCCGCCAGCTCACAATACAGCTGGGCAATCATTGCATCGGTATCAACGCCGCATACTTTTTTCAGCGCCCTGGCCTGGGTGATCGCGCCAGCCCAGTCTTTTTCCTGCTGATAGATCGACAATAAACTGCGAATGGCCGATTCTGAGTAACGCCCCTGGTCGGCCAATTCGGTAAACAACTTTTCGGCCCGGTCCAGTAAGCCCGCACTCATGTAATCCTCACCCAACTCAACCAGGGCCTGCGTCCTGTGCTGGTCACTCAGTTGCTCATGGGTCATGATGTGGCGATGAAACCGAATGGCTTTATCCACTTCTCCACGCCGCCGGAACAAACGCCCCAGTGCGAGGTGCGTTTCAGCGGTCTGCTGGTTGATTTCGGCCAATTCCAGAAAAACCTCGATGGCCTTATCCGGCTCTTCGTTCAGAAGATAATTCAAGCCACGGAAGTAGTTCCTGGATAAGGCCGCTTTGCTGTTTTTATGATGCCGGGGCGAACGGCGAGAGGAAAGAAACCAGCCAGTCGCGAACGCCAGCGGGATCAATACCGCCAGCAGCCAGACGGAGTCAGCCATTCAAGGACGAATTCCGTTCGGTGACGATGGTTGAAGATGAATGTTCGCCAGCACTTTTGGGTTTGCTTCTGGTAAAGATCAACGGGCCGAGTATCAAGCCGAAAACCAACCCCAAGCCAATGGCCAAGGCCATCAGTGCGCCCAAGGATAGCGAAAGTTGAGAAAAGCCAAGGTCCAACGTGACTGGGTCGGGATTCAGCACACCCAGGATCAAGCCAGCTATCGTAGCCATAATCAGCAACAAGCCCAGGGCCCAACGAAGCACGTCGTCTAATCCGATGCGTTCTGGTTTACGCGTTCCCGCAATTCCTTACCTGGTTTGAAATGCGGAACGTGTTTACCCGGCAGCGCAACCGACTCGCCCGTCTTGGGGTTTCGACCCATTCTGGGTGGCCGAAAATGCAGCGAAAAACTGCCAAACCCGCGAATCTCGATACGATCACCGGAGGACAGTGCAGCGCTCATCTGATCAAGAATGGCACGTACGGCCATATCCACATCGGCGTGACTCAAGTGCCGCTGCTCGTTGGCCAGACTTTCGATCAATTCGGATTTTGTCATAGTGATCTACCCCGGATCGATCAGGCCACCGACGGGTCAGTGGCCTGAATGATACAAACTCAGTCCTTGCCGAGTTGTTCGCGCAGCAGTTCGCCCAGCTTGGTTCCGCCTGCTTTGGGCTGTTGATACTGATCAACCGCATCGGCCAGTTCATCATCATCTTTGGCCCGTATCGACAGGGTCAGGAAGCGGGTCTTGCGATCAAGCGCTACAAACTTGGCCTCGACCTCGTCACCTTCACTGAAATGCTTGCTGGCGTCATCGACGCGTTCCTTGGCAATGTCGTTGGCCTTGAGATAGCCAATGACACCATCGGACAATTCAACGGTTGCGCCTTTGGCGTCGACTTCAGTCACCTTGCCGGTCACGATGGAACCTCTCGGATGCTCGGCCATGTAGGTTGCAAATGGATCCTGATCCAGCTGCTTCAGGCCCAGTGAGATTCGCTCACGCTCAGGATCGACTGCAAGCACAACGGCCTCCAGCTCTTCACCCTTGCTGAAGTTGCGAATGGATTCTTCGCCAGGCGCCATCCACGAAATATCCGACAAGTGCACCAGGCCATCGATATCACCCTCCAGGCCGATAAAGATACCGAAATCGGTGATCGATTTAATCGTGCCTTTGACCTTATCGCCCTTGTTATGCAGCGCGGCAAATGCCTCCCATGGATTCGGCTTGACCTGCTTCATACCCATGGAAATACGGCGACGCTCGGCATCGACTTCCAGCACCATGACTTCGACTTCTTCGCCGATATGAACCATCTTGTTCGGGTTGACGTTCTTGTTGGTCCAATCCATTTCGGATACATGAACCAGGCCTTCGACGCCGTCTTCGATTTCAACAAAACAGCCATAGTCAGTAATGTTGGTCACGCGGCCAAACAGGCGGGAACCGGTTGGGTAGCGACGGTCGATGTTATCCCACGGATCTTCACCGAGCTGCTTCAGACCCAATGAGACGCGCATGCGCTCACGGTCGAAGCGCAGCACACGCACTTCCAGTTCATCGCCCACCTCGACTACCTCGGACGGATGGCGGACACGTTTCCAGGACATGTCGGTAATGTGCAGCAGGCCGTCGATACCGCCCATATCCAAGAATGCACCGTAGTCCGTCAGGTTCTTGACCACGCCCTTGAGCACAGCACCCTCTTCCAGGCGTTCGATCAGGTCGTCGCGCTCGGCAGCAAATTCATGTTCTACAACGGCCCGGCGCGAAACCACCAGATTGTTGCGACGGCGATCGAGCTTGATGATCTTGAACTCAAGATCTTTGCCTTCCAGATAACTCGGATCACGTACCGGGCGGACGTCGACCAGCGAGCCTGGCAGGAAAGCACGGATACCATCGATGCCAACGGTGAAACCACCCTTGACTTTCCCCGTGATCTGTCCGATCACGTTATCTTCGCTCTCACAAGCGTCTTCCAGCACGTCCCAGACGCGCGAGCGCTTGGCTTTTTCACGCGATAGCCGTGTTTCACCGAAACCATCCTCGATGGCATCCAGGGAAACTTCGACTTCATCGCCCACTTCAACTTCCAATTCGCCATCGGCGCGGCAGAACTGATAGATCGGCACAATCCCTTCGGATTTCAATCCTGCGTTGACAACAACGGTATCTTCTCGGATCTCGACGACGCGACCGGTCACAATGGCACCTGGTCGCAAGTGGGCTTCGTTCAGACTTTGTTCAAATAATTCAGCAAATGATTCAGACATTGAGTTGATGGTTTCCTGCAAGGTCCCGAGCGCGTGCTGCACGCTGCGGTTTAACGCTTGTCTTCTGCATGGCGTATACGCGATGCTCGTTGATAAAAATGCCGATTGACGGATTCAGTCCCATCATCGGCGCCTGGATGTTACAACATTCTGTATTTTAAGGGAAAATCAGGCCAGCTGAAGGATTGCTTCCACGACCTGGTCCAACGACAGATGGGTCGAATCGATGACAACCGCATCCGCAGCTGGCACGGTCGGCGCCACCGCACGCTCGCGGTCTCGACGATCTCGTTCCAGCATGTCCCGAAAAAGACGGGAAAGAATAACACTTTCTCCTTTTTCTTTCAACTGCTTATACCGTCTTTGAGCACGTTCTTCGACACTGGCATCGAGAAATACCTTGATTTGAGCATCAGGGAAAACCACGGTGCCCATATCGCGGCCATCAGCCACGAGCCCGGGCGCTACACGGCAGTCGCGCTGCAGCTTCAGCAGCGCTTCGCGCACGGCCGGGATGGCGGCTGATTTTGATGCCATCACGCTGACGGCTTCGGTCCGGAGCCGGTCATTGACTATCCGGTCCGACAATAAAACATCAATGCCATCCGCGCCGGGTTTGAACGACAGATCAAGATGCTGACTGATGTCGATCAGCTGGTCCTGGTCCGCCGCGGCCTGGGAGTCTGGCGACAGCCCCTGATCCAGCGCCTGCAGTGCAACAGCACGATAAACCGCGCCCGAATCCAGCAGGTGCCAGCCCAGCGCCGCTGCCACGCGGGCAGAAACCGTGCCCTTGCCGGCACCGGACGGCCCGTCGATCGTCAACACCGGTACATCCTGATGCATGATCAATCGACCCAGGCCATGTTGGCGCCGAGCTGATTCATGTGTTCGACGAATTGCGGGTACGAAGTTCGTATCCACTCGGCCCGGTCGATTTCAACAGGTGCTTGTGCAACCTGGCCGAGCACGGCCAGACTCATCGCAATTCGATGATCGCCGGCTGCATCCACCGCCCCACCTCGAATCGGTCCACCAGTGACCACAGCGCCATCCGGACGTTCTTCCAGCTCGACGCCCAGCGTTTGCAGCTGCCTGCACATCACCGCCAATCGGTCGGACTCCTTGACGCGCAGTTCGGCAGCGCCCGAGATCACGGTCTGCCCGCTCGCGGTGGCTGCCATCGCCATCAACAGCGGAAACTCATCGATCGCGAGCGGGACCAGCTCAGGGGCAATGGTGGTTCCCGTCCGACGGTCTGCGTAACGCGCCTGCAAATCGGCCATCGGCTCCCGACCATCGGATTCAGCTGTAGGCTGCAACTGCAATCGATCATCTGCGATCATTCCCTTGACGATACGCAAAAAGCCATCACGGCTCGGGTTCATGCCCACAGCCTGCAGCCTGATATCTGAACCAGGAACAAGTAGTGCGGCGGCGAGCAGAAATGCAGCTGAAGACAGATCAGCCGGCACATGAACAACGCTGTGCTGCAGCTGCTGCGGACCAGTCAGTTCGACCGCATCCGAATGATGCTGCACGCGGATACCAAAGTCCGGCAACATCCGTTCGGTATGGTCACGGCTGATGCCGGGCTCATTGACCCGCGTGATGCCCTGTGCCTGTAAACCGGCCAATAAAATGGCTGATTTGACCTGGGCACTGGCAATCTTGAGCGCGTGCGTACAACCTGTCAGTGGCTTCGGCTCGACCAATAATGGCGCGCGCTGCTCATTGCTGGTAATCGAAGCACCCATGCGCTGAAGCGGCTCGATGATTCTGCCCATGGGACGACCCGACAACGACTCATCGCCGACAAGACGCAAGCGTTGTCCAAACAGGTCGGGATGGCCGCAGATTGCACCGGTCAAGAGCCGCAACCCGGTACCGGAATTGCCGAGGTTGATATCCATGCGCGGCGCTTGCAGGGTTTGCCCAATAATTTCAACCTGATCGTCGCTGCGCTGAATATCCGCGCCCAGCGACTGCATGGCCTGCAGCGTCGCCAGCGTATCGTCGGCCAACAGGAAACCGTCAATGCGCGTCCGCCCGTCGGCGAGGCCGCCAAGAATGGCCGCACGGTGTGAGATCGACTTGTCACCTGGCGGGCGAATGGTCCCGCTCAGCCCGCGTGTTGCGGGACGGCTCAGAAGTTTCATTGCTTGAGAATGTCTGCCAGTGCGTCGAGCAGTCGTTGATTCTGCGCGTTGGTGCCAACCGTGATCCGGAGCGCGTCGTCGAGCCCATAATTGGCAACCGGGCGCACGATAATCCCTCGCTGCAACAATGCCTCATTGATGACGTCAGCCGGTTGCCCCATGCGAACTAGAACGAAGTTTGCAGCTGATGGCACGGTAACCAGCCCCAGCGCCTGAAGCCCATCGCGCAGTTGCTGCAGGCCGTCCCTGTTCAGCTTGCGAGACTGCTGAATGAAGGCATCATCGCCGAGCGCGGCCTCGGCGGCAACCAATGCCAGTGAATTCACGTTGAACGCGGGTCGGACGCGATTCATCAGGTCCGCAATGCCGGGGTTCGACAAGGCGTAACCGATGCGCAGGCCTGCCAGGCCATAGGCTTTCGAGAATGTGCGTGTGACCACCAGGTTCGGAAACTCATCCAGCCAGGTCGAGGCATCGCCCAGACGGTCGCCCTCGGCATATTCGGTGTAGGCTTCATCGACAACGCAAATGACGTGCGGCGGTAGCGAGCCAATAAAGTCCTTGACGCGAGCGGCCTCCAGCCAGGTACCGGTCGGATTATTCGGGTTGGCCAGAAAGACCATGCGGGTATTGTTGGTGACCCGCTCGAACATGGCCCTGAGATCATGACCGAACGGCATCGGGTGATCTTCGGGCAAGGCAGGAGCCACGCAGGCTTTGGCACCCACCATCTGCGTTGCAATCGGATAAACCGCGAAGCAGTACTGGGAAAATACCGACTCCAGGCCTGGTCTCAGAAAGATCTGGGCCAGGAAGACCAACACATCATTCGAACCATTGCCGAGCGTGATCGTCGAAGTCGGCAGGCCATGCTTCTCGGCAATGGCCTGCTTCAGATGATACCCGTTGGCATCAGGGTAGAGCCAGGTGTCGTCCAGATGCGCACGCATCGCCTCAATCGCCTTGGGGCTGGCGCCCAGCGGATTTTCGTTAGAAGCCAGCTTGATCGAATTCTGAACGCCATAGTCACGCTCCAGTTCGTCGATCGGCTTACCGGGTGTATAGGGCTCAAGCTTCCGAACACCTTCGACCGCAAGGTCGCTGTAGTCAAATATTTTCATCAAAGGGTCTAGTCAAATAAGTCATGTTTGGAACCAGCGATCGAATTCATTCGACGCTGACCAGCTTCAATCGTGTTCTGCTTTTTGTTCGCGCTCCATCAGGACGCGAACCCCTTTTGCAACATTCCAGCCACGGAACAGAATCCCGTGCACCTGTTCAGTGATCGGCATTTCAACCTGATATCGCTGCGCCGCGTGCATTGCTTCCCGCGCGGCATTGACGCCCTCGACCACCTGACCGATGTCCAGCATGGCCTGTTCGATCGTGTCTCCTCGGCCCAATGCCAACCCCATGCGTCGGTTGCGTGAAGCATCACCGGTACAGGTCAACACCAGATCGCCCAGGCCGGCCAAGCCGGTCAAGGTCCTTGGCTCGCCGCCCATTGCTTGACCTAGCCGCATCATTTCGGCCAGGCCGCGTGTAATGAGCGCCGCTCGCACGTTATGGCCCAAATCCAGACCATCGGCCATGCCGCAGCCTATGGCCAGCACATTCTTGATTGCCCCGCCCAACTGTACCCCGACCAAGTCAGCGGTGTAATAAGCACGAAAGCTATTGCCGTGCAGCATGGCAGCCCACTGCTGGCCGAAGGATTCATCGTTGGAACCAACCGTGACTGCGGTCGGTAATCCGGCAGCCACTTCGCCGGCAAACGACGGCCCGGTGACGACCGCCAGTGGCATGCTGGAGTCCAGCCGGTCGCTCACCGTATCGCTCAGCAATCGACCCGTATCGGGTTCGAACCCCTTGGTTGCCCAGGCCAGCCCGCGTTCTGGCTGCAGCATGGGGCCGATACGATCCAGCGTTTCGGCAAACGCATGGCTGGGCGTGACGATCAGCACATGTTCGCTGTTGTCGATCGCCTGTTCGATATCAGCCACCGGCTGAATCAAATCGTGCAGCGCGTGATCCGGCAGGTAGGCCTGGTTGGCTCGGCTTGCCTGCATCGTGGCTGCGTGCGTAGGATCGTGTGTCCAGAGTTGGACCTGGTGTCCGACTCTTGCCAGCTGCATGGCCAGCGCGGTGCCCCACGACCCGGCGCCAAGCACCGCTACCCGACGGGCTTCTACCTTTGACTCAGCCACCGGAATCAGCAATCAGCTCTGCGGCGTAACGCCGTCATTGGTCTGCTGCCCCTCGCGGCTTTCGGCCACTCGCTGTGCGTAAATCGTTTCAAAATTGATCGGCTGCAGCGGTGGCGCCAGGAACCCACCGGAGGCAATCAGCTGCGAAATCTGTGAGCGCGCATAAGGAAACAGCACATTCGGACACATCACGTTGACAACGTAAGGCATCTGCTGCTCATTGAATCCGGCAAACTGGAAAACACCGGAATAATGCACCTCGGCAATAAACGCAGTTCGCTCACCCTGTTTGGCCGTGACCGTAACGGTCAGCACGACTTCGACCCGTTGATCATCCATCGGATTGACGCGCTGGGACAGGTTCAGGTTCATATCGGGTTGGCCATCGGCCTTGTCCATCCCAAGCGCACCGGGCGCTTCGAAGGAACAGTCCTTGAGAAAAATGTGCTGAACGGCCATTTGAGGCCCCGGCGCTTGATCTGTACCGGCAGCGGCTGCTGCAGGTTCGTTCGTTTGATTCTGTTCGTCTGACATAAATATTCCTGAGACTACGTGTTGAGTTGAGTTGGTTGTTGGTTGTGCAGGCCCGAACGGATCCATGCCGGTGGGTCAGCCGGCCTGATCTGACCAGGCGGGCCTGCTGGATCAATCAATCGATGCAGGGCCGTCTGGTGACGTATCCGAAGCTGATTCGAGCTGTTGTTTCTTTGTTGCCTCGGTCTGTTTTTGCTTGGTTTTCTTCTTTTTGCTGTCCGGGTTCTTTCCGCTTTTCTTGCCCGTCGTTTTACCGCGAGTAACCGGCTGATTATCGGCCATCCACTGAACCAGTCCACCTTTGAGCACGTTGACGTCGCTGAAACCCAGTTTGGACATCCTTGTTGCCATCTGTGGCGACACCTGTCCATTCTTGCAGTACAGCAGAATCGGGCGATCCAGCGACTTCATCAATCGCTTGTTGCCCGCCTCCAGCTTGGACGGCGGCATGTGTTCGGCACCAAGAATATGCGCTTTTGCGAAATCACTGCTGTTCGATGCATCCAGAATAAGCGGCTCCTGGCGATTCATCAGCAGGATGGCAGCCTGGGTGTCGAGCTCTTTCCATTTGCGGATCAAGCGCGCGGACTCCGTTGCGATCAACGCGGCCAGCACTACGGCGAAAGCACCGCTTAACAGGGGATTACTCCCGATAAAGGTTAACAACTGCTCCATGATGGTCCAAAAATTCCATGCAAACGCGCATTATCTCGCATCTGAGTCATCGCTGCTACCGTAAAATAGAATCAATTGAATCAACGCAGCCCAAGCCTGGAATGAACCCATGACCAAACGCACGCCACTTGTATTGTTGATACTGGATGGATGGGGCGTGCGCGAACCCGCACCGGATAATGCGATCAGCTGCGCCGACACGCCGAATTGGGATCGACTCTTTGAAACACATCCGCACAGCCTGCTGCAAACCTCCGGTACTGCGGTCGGCTTACCGGCGGGTCAAATGGGCAATTCTGAAGTCGGACACATGAATATTGGTGCCGGTCGGGTCATTTTTCAGGAACTGACGCGCATCAACAACGCCATCGAAGCAGGCGAATTCCGGACCAATCCCGCGCTGAACCAGACCATTGCCCACACACCAGACGGCAATACCGTGCATATCATCGGCCTGGTCTCCGATGGCGGCGTGCATAGCCACATCGACCATCTGATCGAAACGCTCCGACTGGCGGCACTGAAGCACGACGGGCCGATTGCCATTCATGCGCTGCTCGATGGCAGAGACACACCGCCACGCAGCGCAAAACAGTACCTGCTCCAGCTGCAATCAGCTGTCGATGAGCATGAAAATGCGCACATCGCCAGTGTGGGCGGTCGCTATTTCGGGATGGATCGCGACCAGCGCTGGGAACGAATAGAAGCCGCGTGGAACTGCATCGTCGAAGCGCAATCCGCATTCGATGCCGATGGCGCCCTGGACGCACTGGACCAAGCGCGCGAGCGAGACGAATCCGATGAATTTGTCCAACCGACCACCATAGACAGCGGCGCCCCGATCAAAGATGGCGACAGCGTCATCTGCGTCAATTTCAGAGCCGATCGTGCCCGTCAACTGAGCCGCGCGCTGGTCGAACCCGGCTTTGATGGCTTCGAGGCACGCCAGCCCAGGCTTTCCGGGTTTGTGACCCTGACCGAGTATCTGGAACACCTGCCTGCAGCGGTCGCTTTTCCACCCAGCCGATATGATCATCTGCTGGGCCAGGAACTGGCCGATGCAGGCCTTGGCCAACTGCGCATTGCCGAAACAGAAAAATACGCCCATGTGACCTATTTTTTCAACGGCGGCGAGGAAACGGTCTTTGCCGGTGAAGATCGTCGATTGATCCCGTCGCCCAACGTCGCGACCTACGACCTCAAGCCCGAAATGAGCGCACAACAGCTGACGCAGGCGTTGGTCGAGGCCATCGAGCATCAGCGATATCCCGTCATCATCTGCAACGTGGCCAACCCGGACATGGTCGGCCATACCGGTATTTTTCAAGCAGCCATTCGCGCGGTGGAAACCGTCGACCAGCTGATTGGTGAGGTGGCTGCCGCGGTCGAACGTGCCGGCGGCGAGCTGCTGATTACAGCCGATCATGGCAATATCGAGCAAATGCTCGATCCCGAGACCGGTCAACCGCACACCGCCCACACTACCTATCCAGTGCCGCTGGTATTCGTCGGACGGAGCGCTCGGATGCTGAACGAGGGCAGTCTGCGCGACATCGCACCGACCATGCTGAGCCTGCTGGAACTCGAGGTTCCCGCGCAAATGACAGGTCAGCCACTGGTTCAGCTGACATCCGCCTGACGCGGCGGGTCGATCACGAAGCATTGTCTATCCGAGCGCAATACCTTTTTCCGAGACTGCTGTTTTGCCTGCTGCTCAGCGCCTCAGCACCTTTTCCGGCGTTTGGCCAGAATGCAACTCAGCTCGAAGCCGAGCTTACTGAGCTGCGTAAGCAGATCGAACAGATCAATCAACGACTGGTGCGACAGCGCGATCAGCAGCAAACAGAACAATCCGCGCTGGCAGAGATTGAACGGACGCTGGGTCAACTCGCGCGTGAACTGCGAACAACCCGTGCTGACCTGGCCCGGACGCGACAGCAGGTACGCGAATTCAGCGACCAAGCAGCAGTCTTGGAAGCGCAGATTGCAGCACAGCGCGGATTGTTGGCGGAACAACTGCGAGTGGCATACCGGATTGGCATTCAATCACGAATCCGCGCCATGCTGTCGGGCCAGGACCCGAACGATATTGCACGCAGGCTGGCCCTGCATGGCTACCTGGGTCGAGCTCGATTGCAGTCTGTCAGCACACTGAATGAGCAGATCGAACAACTCGATCAGCTGCTCGAACAGGAGCGCCGCTCGCGGGCCGAACTGACCCAGCTGCTACAAACCCAGCAGGAACAAACAGCCAGTCAGGAGCGCGTCCAGACCGAACGCGAGGCGACACTGGCTGAATTGAATCAGCTGATTCAGACCGATGAACAGATACTCGCCTCGCTCGAAGCCGACGCTGAACGTTTGCAAGCACTGCTTGAAGATCTGGCCGACGTGCTGGCCGATATCCCACCACAGATCGAATCGACGCCCTTTGCAGAACTCAGGGGCCAATTACCGAAACCGGTATCCGGACCGCTCCGTGCTCGCTTTGGCGACATTCGTAGCGGGAACGCGCGCTGGGACGGCTGGCTGATTGCGGCAGAAGAAGGACGCGAAGTCCAAGCCATTGCCTATGGCCGAGTGGCCTATTCCGACTGGCTGCGTGGCTACGGGCTGATCATGATCATCGATCACGGCGACGGCTTCATGAGCCTGTATGGACACAACCAGGCCCTGCTGGCCGACGTCGGTGACTGGGTCAGCCCGGGACAGGCCATTGCACTGGTTGGCAACAGCGGTGGTGAAACCGAAAGCGGCGTCTATTTTCAGCTGCGACGAGACGGCGAAACCATCAATCCGGCAAGATGGATTGATCACTAGCGCTATTGAATTTTCGCAGATTCAATTTCAAGCAAAACAGAACAATGCATTGCCAAGTCAATGTCATGTTGCAGCATGGTTGCGCCGGCCAATGACCGGCTTATTGATTGACTCACGAGCCTTTGAATTGAATCAGCCAACTATAAATTCATTAGCCGGCGCAGCCGTGCGGCGAAGTGCTTTTGACAATCCTGCAAGTCAGACCGTCATTCAAGGGTACACATAACTCGCCTGCAGCCCCAACGGCAATCCCAGCGTCCAGTAGAGCAGCAGGAATAAGGTCCAGATCACAGCCAGCGCAATCGAATACGGCAACATCATCGATATGATGGTGCCGATACCCGTGCCTTTGTAATATTTCTTGGCGAACACCACAACCAGAGGGAAATACGGCAGCAGCGGGGTGATGATGTTGGATGAAGAATCGCCCACGCGATACGCCGCCTGGGTTACGCCAGGACCAATGCCGAGCTCCATCAGCATCGGAACAAATATCGGACCGATGATCAGCCACTTGGCCGAAGCGGAACCGACAAAGAGATTGACGACCATGGTCAGGCCGATAATTCCGACCACGGTCATTTGAGGCGGCAATTCGAAGCCCGAGAGCCAGGCCGCACCGTTGACTGCAATCAGCAGACCGATGTTGGAATTGGAGAATGCGGCGATGAATTGGGCCGCGAAAAAGGCCATGACGATGTAGTAGCCCATCGATTCCATCGACTTGCTCATGCCCGTGATCAATTCACGATGGCCGCTGATCGTACCCGCCACATAGCCATAGACCACACCGGGAATCAGGAAGAACAGAAAGATCAGAGGAACAATCGACTGCATCAACGGGGATCCGAACGAGGTAATGCTGTCAAACAGCGACAGGCCCGGATCAGGATCCCGCATCGGTGATTCCGGCAACAGCACGGCGGCTGTAACCAGCGCGGCCGTAATGACGATACTCAACACTGCCCACAGCAAGCCACGACTTTCACTGCCAGACAGCGGCTCCATTTTCGGCATATCCGACATATCACCATCAATCGGCGTATCTTTTTGCAGACGCGGCTCGATCACTCGATCAGTCAACCACCAGCCGATTGCAACCAGCACCAGGCAGGACGCACTCATGAAAAACCAGTTGACCAACGGATTCACTGTGACTGAAGGGTCCAGTACCTGGGCCGCTTCCTGGGTAATGCCTGCCAGCATCGGATCTATGGCGGACGGAATGAAGTTGGCCGAGAACCCGCCGGATACGCCGGCAAACGCAGCAGCCACACCGGCCAGCGGATGACGGCCGACGGCATAGAACATCACCGCGCCCAGCGGAATCACGACGACATACCCGGCATCGACGGCGGTACTCGAGATAACGGCAACCAGTATCAGAATCGGCGTCAGCAGTTTCGGCGAGGTCATTCCAAGCAGCTTTCGCAGCCCTGCATTTACAAAGCCTGTATGTTCGGCAACACCGACTCCGAGCATGGCAACCAGCACAATACCCAGCGGCGCGAACGCGGTAAATACCGTGACCATATTGCTCATGAAGTTGGCAATTTCAGTTCCGGCCAGCTGATTGACGACCTGAATCGGCTCACCCGTCTGAGGGTGTTGGGCAGTAAAGTCGATCGGCGCCAACAGCGCCGACAAAATCCACACCACGATCATCAGTAAGAAAAACAGTACGGCAGGATCAGGCAGCTTGTTGCCAACAACCTCAATAAAATTCAGCGCACGTTCCAGCAGGCCTCGTTGCCCCTGAGGAACTTGCGGTTGGGTGTCTGACGTCGTTTGATTTGTTTCCATACTGGATGTCCCGCGGTAAATTCTTTTCGTTATTGGCCCTCATTGGCAATGAGAGCCTCTAGATCATGCCAGATCGTCCTGCGCTCTGCTAGCGCTTGTTGGCAGGACCCGAAACCGGCAACGGCGTGACCTTCTCGCCTGAGTCCTTGTCGCGAATCACGCTGCTCCCTTTGCGCTTGACTTTTTCGACGCGCATGACGGATTGAATAGGCAAAATCAACAGTTCGGTATCGGCAAATTCTTCGCGCATGCGCTCTTCGGTCGGGTCCACAACCAGAGATGATTCTGCATCAAACGTCAAGCCCGAGAGTTCCACGAACCCCCAAAGTGAACTTGAATCGACCGCAGCGCAGAACAGCTCATAGACTTTGCCCTGGTTCAGAAAGACGACCTTGTACATTGATGAATGCTTGCTCACGTACTATCCTTTTGGTTTGGACTACTCCGGCCGCTCGCTAGTATGAATGCCGATAACGACCGGCACGGAACGACAATAACCGAATCAACAGCGCCACTGACAACCCGGCAATAAAACCTGCCAGATGCGCCCACCACGCCACCGTTGTTCCATCCGGGCCGAATACGGTGTAAATCAACTGCAGCGTAAACCATGATCCAATCACAAGCCAGGCCGGTATCCGCGCGAACTGGAGATACAGGCCGAGCGGAATCCACAAACCAATGCGTCCGGTTGGAAACAACCCGAGATAGATTCCAATCATGGCTGACACCGCACCGCTTGCACCCACGATGGGCTGATCCAGCGCGACATTCTGTACGGCCATCCAGTAGTTGGCCAACGCACCCAGAACAGCAAATGCAATCAGAAAATACCAATGACCCAAGCGACGTTCAACGGAAAGGCCAAATACCCATAGATAGGCCAGATTGCCGATCAGGTGGAACCAGCTGGTATGGACCAGCAGCGCTGTGAACAACGTCCATATCCGGCGGGTCTGCAGCTGAAAAATCGAGTCAGCAACGAATAAGTTGGCTGGAGTTACGCCCCAAAATCCAAGCCAATACGCCGACGAGGCGTTGTCCAGCAGGCTGTAGGCCAGCATCATCATCAACAGGATCAGCGAGAAAAAAATGACCAGCAGCGGAAAACGTGCGCCCGAGGGGCGGGTTTCGGGCCGAATAATGGCGATCACTGCAACAGGATCCGGTAATTCCTGAAGTCCAGGATAGCCCCTTCGCGGTTGATTTCAACCAGCTCAACACCATTGGACACCTGATCGCCTTCCGCAAAACGCTGATCGTTGATCAGCACAAATCGAGTTGAAGGATCTTGCGTGAACACATGCACAGTAAGATCCAGTTCCGGCAAGTGCTGACGCGCATCGAGCGGCAATTCCCACGGGTAGATGAAATTATTGGGCGGCGGCGCATCAGTCTGCTGCTCGGGATCAGCGCCCGCCAGGGTTCGAGCCTGGTCCGTCACCGGACCGTCCACAGCATCAGACTCAGGCAATTGGGTACTGTCGACGGCAGTCACTGGTTTGTCTTGCGGGCCGGATAAACGTTGATTCGACTCGCTGCTTGACGCTTGTGCAGCCGGCGGCATGGACACAGGATCAGCCTGATCAGCAGGCTCGACGGGGTCGGTTGTGTTATCTGTAGCAAGCAGACCCGACGGCGCATCATCAGCCATAGAAGTTTGTGAGGCATCTGGCGCGGCATCTGGTGCAACGTCGGGCACGGCATCGGGTGATGGGCGTGTGTCCATGGATGACGTTGAATCGGGCGCTGCAGTTGCGGCCGGGCGCGCTGGCGGCATATCGACTGATTGTCGAACGCTGTCCGAGTCGATCGTTGGCGTTTCAGGCCCACGCTGAGGCATGCTCTCGGCCAACGGCGTCGAAGCGGGTGACAGAATCGGCAAGGATTGACCGGGTGCAAACCACCAGACTGCAATGACAATCAGCGCCACGCCCGCTACAACAAGCAGCAGCGTTTGCAACCGCGGGGTTCGACGGGATGCATTGACCTGACTGGTCGCCGCAAGCGGCTGCTCGATCGAAGGGAGCTGGCCTTTACGGCGCTGATCCTCGGACTTCCTGAGCGCATCAAGCAGTAATGACATGAGCACCCCCCACGACCGCCGACCATTGGGAAGCGAGCAGCACGGTCATGATAAACACACCGTCATGCATCGGGACCCAGCAAGCGGACGGCATCCAGCGTTGGTGCAGTCAGGTACAGTCGGGTCACGGGCCCAAGCATGCCGTCCACCTCAAGCCGTTTACGGCGCTGAAAGTCGCGCACCCAGGCTTCGAATTCAGGGCCATAGACCGGGTCGACGGGACCGCGCCAGGGCTCATCCACATCCAGTGCAGCCAGTGACTTGATTTGACCAATGACTGGGTCCTGGTCCCCCGCTCGCCAGACCTCGCCGGAATCCGGCCAGACGACATAAAACTCGCCCCACCAGTGCTGTTCGGCCTGTCGAATCGGGACTTCAAAGGTTTGTCCTGACTGGCGCAACAACATCCGTTCTTCATCAACGCCGACCAACAGCACCTGGCCCTGCTCGGGCCGAGCCAGCTTAAGAATCACCGGCAGATCCAGCTTCTCGATCAGAGCCAGGTTGCCGCGCTGCAGCTGACAAACCACCCCCTCGACCGGCTGCTCAAGGCAGGCGCGTTCGACCTGATCAGCACTCAGTTCAGGCCACAGTGCAGCGGCTTCCAACCACGCATCTTCGGCGTTGGAAAGCTCGATGGCCTGACGCCAGACCGGCTGTTGATCAGCTACCAGTTCGGGCTCGATCGAATTCAAAGACAAGATGGCCAAACCGCCCATTGCAGCGAAACTCAGCAACGCAATGCCGGCCAGCGCGCCGCGCAACCAGCGGCGATCCGTTCCACTCTCGCCCGAAGTGACCTCGGCCGCGGCAAGACGGATCAACGAGGGCTTGATCTGATCGGCTTCACGGGAATATCCAGCCATCATGGCGCGGTCAGCAATGATGTTGATCAAGCGTGGCACGCCAGCCGAAACGTGATGCAGGCTGCGCAGCGCGGCTGGCGAAAATGGGCAGCGCGGCTGACCGGCCACAGCCAGTCGATGGCGAACATAGTCGGCCGTTTCCTGCTGATTCAACGGCGCCAGGTGGTAGCGTGCGGTAATGCGCTGAGCCAGCTGACGCAGCGATGCACGACTCAGCGTTTCGCGCAGTTCGGGCTGACCCAGCAAAATGATCTGGAGCAGTTTATCGGTCGCGGTTTCAAGGTTGGTCAGCAAGCGCACCTGTTCGAGGGTTTCCCGGCTCATGTTCTGGGCTTCGTCGATGATCAGCACTACCCGCTCGCCGGCGGCGTGCATATCGAGCAGAAAGTGATTCAGCCGTTCACCCAGCTCATCCAGTCCGGCATGGGCGTCTTCGATTTCAATCTCGAGTTCCCTGCAGATAGCCCGGAGTAATTCCCTGGGTTCGAGCAACGGGTTCAGGATCAATGCAATTCGAGTCTTGTCCGGCACCTGCTCGAGCACCAGCCGGCACAGCGTGGTTTTGCCAGTGCCCACTTCGCCGGTCAACTGAACAAACCCACCGCTGCCGCCACGACCTATTCCATACAGCAAATGCGCCAACGCATCCTGATGGCGCTGACTCAAGAAAACAAAGCGCGGGTCAGGCGTAATGGAAAAAGGGCGCTCGTTGAGTCCGTAAAATTGTTCGTACACGTCAATCAGCTGATGCGATAGGTTCTGAGTAAATGAAAGGGCATTGTGGTTACTGCGCGCTGAACATGGTTGATTGGCCGTTCAACGCTGCAGTTAGTCGGACAACACCATCAGCGAAGCGTTGCCCCCAACTGCAGCCGTGTTGATGGTTCGCGTCCGTTCGACCGCAAAGCGGGGAAGATAATGCGGACCACCGGCTTTGGGCCCGGTGCCGGATAACCCCTCGCCGCCAAACGGCTGAACACCGACGACAGCGCCAGTCATGTTGCGGTTGATGTAGGCATTGCCTACACGGATACGATCGGCGATGTACTTTTGACTGCGTTCGATCCGGCTGTGCACACCCATTGTCAATCCGAATCCGGTTGCGTTGATTGAATCAATGACTTGATCCAACTGCTTGGAGGAGTATCGCACAACATGCAGGATGGGTCCAAAGACCTCGCCATCGAGTTGCTCGATCGAGTCGATTTCAAACGCGGCCGGGGCAAACCAGTATCCAGTCGGCAAATCATTCGGCATTGGTACGCGCGCAATTTCCCGCCCGATACCCTGCAATCTATCGATGTGGGCTTCGAGCAGGGCCTGTTGATTGGCATCGATTACCGGCCCGATATCGGTTGACCACTGGCCCGGCCAGCCGATCTTCAGCTTGTGCATGGCACCGGCCAGCATGGTCATCACGTGATCCGCGATATCACGCTGCAAGTAGAGCACGCGGAGGGCGGAACACCGCTGCCCGGCCGACAGAAACGCCGACTGGATCACGTCGCGCACGACCTGCTCGGCCAGTGCCGAAGAATCCACCAGCATGGCATTCTGTCCGCCCGTTTCAGCAATCAATACGCCGATCGGACCTTCGCGAGCAGCCAGGCTACGGTTGATCAACCGCGCGGTCTCGGTTGAACCGGTAAAGGCCACGCCGGCCACGTGCGGATGCTGGGTCAGCGCGGCACCGACCTCACCATCTCCGGGCAGCAACTGCAGCACGTCGGCGGGTATACCGGCCTGGTGCAGCAATTCAACAGCGCGAACTGCAATCATCGGGGTTTGTTCGGCCGGCTTGGCGATCACGGCATTGCCGGCAGCCAATGCAGCCGCGACCTGCCCGACAAAGATCGCCAGCGGAAAATTCCAGGGGCTGATGCACACAAAAACACCGCGTCCATGCAGGCTCAGTTCATTTCGTTCTCCGGTCGGCCCCGGGAGCGATAGCGGGGTTGAAAAATCGGCTCGGGCCTGGGCCGCATAGTAGCGGCAGAAATCGGCTGCTTCGCGCACTTCGGCAATGCCATCTTCCAGCGTTTTACCGGCCTCGCGCACGCACAGCGCCATCAGCTCACCGCGATGCTGCTCGATCAATTCCGCCATGCTATCAAGGCAATCCGCTCGGTCGATGGCCGGCGTGGAATCCCAATCCGGCCAGATTGCAAACCCGCGGTTGACCGCCTCATCGACACTGCCAGGGCTGGCCCAATGCAGCCGGCCAACCTGATCCTCATGATTGGCCGGAGAGCGAATGGCATGCGCGTCGCCGGTCGCGCTCGCATACTGATTCTGTGCGCTCCATTGCTTGTCAGCAAACGGTTGCATGGCTTGAATCAATCGGGTTTGCTCGTGCTCCACGGCAAAGTTGATGCCGCTGGAATTCCGCCGTGCATCGCCATACAGGTTGACCGGCAGCGGAATCTGAGGGTGCGCTAGCTGCTCATAGCCGTTGACCTGCGAGATCGGGTCGGATACCACCTCCTCGACGGCCAGGTCTTCATCAAGGATGCGATTGACAAACGACGTGTTGGCACCATTCTCCAACAGGCGTCGCACCAGGTAGGGCAACAGATCCTCATGCCTGCCGACCGGGGCATACACGCGACAATGGCCGTTGAACTGATCATCCTCCAGCACGGCCTCGTACAATTCCTGGCCCATGCCGTGCAGGCGCTGATATTCGAACTCAATGCGCCCCGATTCGCGCTGGGCCATCGCATTGATGGCGCAGATCGTATGCGCGTTGTGGGTAGCGAACTGCGGATAAAATGCATCGCCTGCAGCCAGCAGTCTTGCAGCACAGGCCAGATATGAAGTGTCCGTGTTCGGTTTGCGGGTGAAAACCGGATAACCCGCATGGCCGTCCATCTGAGCCAGCTTGATCTCGGTATCCCAGTAGGCCCCCTTGACCAGCCGGATCGGAATCCGGTGACCGCTGGA
The DNA here is from genome assembly GCA_937138395.1 of uncultured Pseudomonadota bacterium. Lineage (GTDB taxonomy): Bacteria > Pseudomonadota > Gammaproteobacteria > Xanthomonadales > Wenzhouxiangellaceae. Next base: position 9,436 of record CAKZPB010000098.1, on the reverse strand, counting down.
TCGCGCGTGCTCGGCGAGCCAGTCAATCGCGGCCCAGGCACGCTTCTGATAGGCCTGCAGTGCAAGCCCAAGCCCATCCCAACCGCGCAGCTGCTCATCGGCCAGGACCGCAGTAAATACATCAAGGGACAGCATCAGCCGCTCGGCCTCTTCCGCATCGACAGTCAGCGCAATACCTGCATCACGGGCTTTCAGCGCCAATTCAAGCAGGATCGGCACCAGTTCATCCAGCACCCGGGTTCGCTGGCTGGGTTCGTAGCGTGCGTGTAATGCGGAGAGTTTGACGGAAATACTGGGGGCGTCGAAAATATCCTGTCCGCGGTGTGACTTGCCGATCGCGTCAATGGCATCGGCGTAGGCCCGCTTGTAACGCTGTGCATCTGCATCGGTCAACGCTGCTTCACCCAGCATGTCGAAGGAGTAGCGAAATCGACGATGGTCTTTTTTATCGGCGCGATCCAGGGCGGAACGGATCGTCTTACCCATCACGTACTGATGGCCCATGATTTTCATCGCCTGTCGAATGGCGAGCCGAACAAATGGCTCACCCGACCGATTGGCCAACTTGCCGAGCACAGCATTGAAATCACGCCGTGCCGATTGGCCTACCTGCACCAGGCGACCGGTCAGCATCAGACCCCAGGTCGAGGCATTGACAAACAGCGATTCGCTCTTGCCGAGATGCGACTGCCAATCGGCATCACCCAACTTATCCGAGATCAGCTTTTCGGCGGTGTCGGTATCCGGTATACGCAGCAGCGCCTCGGCCAGGCACATCAGAACGACGCCCTCTTCCGAAGATAAATCGTATTCCTGCATGAAGGCTTCCATGGCACCCTGATGCTCAGCCCGTTTACGAACTTTGACAACCAGCGCTTGTGCCTGTTGATCAATTGCCTGGCGTGCCTTGGTATCCAGCGGCACTGCGTCAAGCAGTTCGCGAACGTGCGCAGCCTCATCTTTGCACCAGGCATGATCCAGCGCCGAGCGAGTCGGGCTACTGGGCGGTTCGTCACTACGAACGAATGAAAACGAAGACTGATTCATCAAACGCTTGCACCTTGGGCATGGCCGTGAAAAACAAGAAATATATACCGGGAATTGACGTCGTGCAGTGTACATTAGGTATCGATGTCAAGCATCTGCTACCGCCTGTCAATTCAGCCGAACAGCTTCATTTAAGTGAAGATTTTACGTCTTGCGGGTCGACGTTATCAGCTACAATATGCGCTATCAAGAAATCACCTTTATCGATGGTCCGTACTGCACCACAAACCAACGCTGATCAGGAATTGCATATTGAATTCCTGTCCAATCTTTCGTTGAGCCTGGATCGTCTTGCGGGGTTTTTTCTGGTGCTGAGTGCCGTCACGCTGCTGGTTGCATTATGGCCAACCGTAATGGGCTATTGGCCCATCATGGCTGTCGCGGTTATTCATCTGGCTATTGTGGGCTGGTGTTTTCGACTGGCCTGGCAAGGATACTGGGCACGTCAGGATGTGTTTGTCGGTCGTGAGCACACTCGAATCCGTACGTGCCGCAAGCACCATCAGCAGGAATGTTCGCTTTCAACCCAATGGTTACGTGTAATCGTTGATCGGACAGGCCGAGAGCCAAGGTTGTATTTGGCAGCGCACGACCAGCTGCATGAAATTGGAAATTTTTTGCCCGTAGACGAACGTCTCGAAGCCGAAACCGTGCTTCGCAATGCTTTATCCCGACACTCGGCCTGGAAATCGGTGTAGCCGGGGTATGAACCGAATGCTTCTGCATTCATTGATTGAGAACTGGTGAGTTCAGCATGAAGAGAACAAACGAAATTATCGTAGGTCTGGCTTGTGTTGCCGTACTGGCAGCCATTACCTGGGTATTGCTGTCGGTTGGCGACAATATGCGGCCCGGCGTATCGCCATTCAGCCAGGATGTCTACCAGCTGCATATGTTTGTACTGGTGATCGTATCCATGATCGGCGTTACGGTGTTTGCCGCCATGTTTACTTCGATGATTCTGCACCGTAAATCGAAGGGAGCCGAGCCTTCGCAGTTCAATCATTCAACAAAGGCCGAAATCATCTGGACTGTGATTCCGATCATCATTCTGGTGGTCATGGCCGTGCCGGCTACACGCGTTCTGATTGACATGGAAGATACCGGCGGTGCCGAGATGAATATCAAGGTCACCGGCTATCAGTGGTTGTGGCGCTACGAATATCTCGAAGACGAGATCGACTTCTATTCGGCGCTGGACCGTGAAAGCAATTATGCCCGCCAGATCAATGCCTCGATCGAACCACAAGACGTCGAAAACTATCTGCTTGAGGTCGACAACCGCCTGATCGTTCCAACCAACACCCGCATCCGGTTTCTGCTGACCGCAGACGATGTGATCCATTCCTGGTGGGTGCCGGATCTGGGTTGGAAGCGCGATGCCATTCCCGGCATGGTCAATGAAGCCTGGACCGAAATTACCGAGCCCGGCATTTATCGTGGACAGTGCGCTGAGCTTTGCGGCAAGGATCATGGCTTCATGCCGGTTGTCGTCGAGGCCGTAAGCCCCGAAGAATATCGGGACTGGGTGGCCAGCATGCGCCAGGAATCCGTTGCAAGCCAGGACACGGTCGATCGACTTTGGTCGCGCGACGAACTGATGGCACACGGCGAAACAATCTATAACGCACAGTGCGCTACCTGCCATCAAGTCGATGGCAGCGGCCTGGAGCCAGCCTTTCCGGCACTGGCAGACAATGCCATCGTGCAGGGTGAGCTCGACCAGCACATCGATTTGATCCTGAACGGTCGACCGGGAACCGCCATGGCCGGATTTGGCCAGCGCCTGGAGGCTCAGGACATTGCAGCCGCCCTGACCTACACCCGGAATTCATTCGGTAATGACACCGGCGACATGGTTCAGCCAGCGCAGATCAATCATCTTCAGCGTCAGCCCGAATCCGATGGCTCGCTGGCCGCAGCCACGACTTCGGCCGAATAACGGTTATCTACGTTTTACAACGGAATCGAAACACCCTTCAATTCAAGCATTAGCAGCACAGACGAATCTAAGGAACTCGCATGACAGCAACAACCGCACACGACGATCATCACCACGCGGCACCGAAAGGCATCAGCCGCTGGCTGACCACGACCAATCACAAGGAAATTGGAACGCTGTACCTGGTGTTTTCACTGGCCATGTTCCTGGTCGGTGGTGCAATGGCGTTGGTGATTCGAGCTGAATTGTTCGCGCCCGGTCTGCACCTGGTCAATCCCGAATTTTTCAACCAGATGACCACGATGCACGCCCTGGTCATGATCTTCGGTGCGGTCATGCCGGCCTTTGTCGGATTGGCCAACTGGATGGTGCCGCTGATGGTGGGCGCGCCCGATATGGCCTTGCCGAGAATGAACAACTGGTCTTTCTGGATTCTCCCATTCGCATTCCTGATTCTGTTATCGACCCTGTTCATGCCGTCAGGTGCGCCGGCATCGGGCTGGACGCTTTACCCACCCCTTTCCCTGCAGGGCGGGAACAGCTTCGCATTTGTGATCTTTGCCATCCATTTGATGGGCATTTCATCGATCATGGGTGCCATCAACATCATTGCAACCATTCTCAACATGCGCGCGCCGGGGATGTCGTTGTTGCGTATGCCGATGTTCGTCTGGAACTGGCTGATTACCGCATTCCTGCTGATTGCAGTAATGCCGGTGCTGGCCGGTGCAGTCACGATGCTGCTGACCGACCGATTCTTCGGCACCAGCTTCTTCGATGCGGCCGGTGGCGGCGACCCGGTGATGTATCAGCATATCTTCTGGTTCTTCGGACACCCAGAGGTCTACATCATGATTCTTCCGGCCTTTGGCATCATCTCCGAAATCATTCCGACCTTCTCGCGTAAAGCGCTGTTCGGCTACACGTCGATGGTCTACGCGACCGCGTCGATTGCGTTTCTGTCCTTTATTGTCTGGGCGCACCACATGTTTACCGTCGGCATGCCGTTGGGTGGCGCATTATTCTTCATGTATGCCACGATGATTATTGCGGTGCCAACCGGTATTAAAGTCTTCAATTGGGTCGCCACGATGTGGCGTGGGTCCATGACCTTCGAGACGCCGATGCTGTTTGCACTGGGCTTTGTGATTCTGTTCACCATTGGCGGGCTGTCGGGCGTCATGCTGGCCATTGTGCCGACTGACTTCCAGTATCACGACACCTATTTCGTCGTTGCCCATTTCCATTACGTGCTGGTAACGGGTGCCATATTTGCCATCATGGCAGCGGTCTATTACTGGATACCGAAGTGGACCGGCTACATGTACGACGAGCGACTTGGCAAGATTCACTTCTGGTGGTCCACCATTTCGGTCAATGTGTTGTTCTTCCCTCAGCATTATCTCGGGCTGGCCGGCATGCCGCGACGCATTCCCGACTACGCCGTGCAGTTTGCTGAATTCAACCTGATCTCCTCGATCGGCGGCTTTGCCTTCGGCTTTGGCCAGCTGCTGTTCGTCTGGATCGTCATCAAATGCGTTCGCGGTGGCAAACAAGCCGAAGCGCGCGTTTGGGATGGTGCACGCGGCCTGGAATGGACGGTTCCCTCTCCGGCGCCACTGCATACCTTCGACACTCCGCCGGTGGTCACCGAAAACACCGAACACTCGGCCTACCTGCAGCGCTGAGTGCAACTCACGTCGATTCGTTATGAGTGAAGACATGCAGCCCACGGAGTCACGCAGGAAAGGCGTCTGGATCACGGTCGGTTCATTGGCCGTTACCGTGCTGATTATTTACGTTGCTTTCGTTGGACGCGGCGTATTCGGATGGTTTTCATGATTGCAGCGGAAGATCAGGTCAAATCGACCAATGCTCAGACCATCGGCAAGCTGGTCGTCATTGCGGTACTGATGTTCGGCTTCGGCTATGCGCTGGTTCCGCTGTACGACAAGTTCTGTGAAATTACCGGACTTGGCGGCCGGACTGGCGATCAAGTGGCGGAGCTGTCAGAAAACCAGGCCGTCGACCCGAACCGTAGCGTCAAGGTGCATTTCGACTCGAACATCAATTCACAGCTGCCCTGGGATTTTGAGCCGGCTGAGACATTCATGGAGGTCAAGCCGGGCCAGATGTACGAGACCCATTATGTCGCTCGAAATCGCTCAAGCGTGCCAGTCGTCGCGCAGGCCGTACCGAGCGTGGCACCGGGTCAGGCAGCCTTGTATTTCAACAAGACCGAATGTTTTTGCTTCGAGGAACAGTTGCTGATGCCTGGCGAAGCCAAGGAAATGCCGGTTCGCTTCTTTGTCGATAGCAAATTGCCTGACAAGGTTGATCTGATTACGCTTTCCTATATTATTTATCGAAATGATGAAGCAACATCGCTGGCGAGCTCAAAATAAAATAACAGCGCGCGCCGTTCGTAACATCGGGAGTTCTCATGGCACAAGGTAGTTATTACGTTCCAGCCACGTCCAAGTGGCCGATCATCGGGTCCGTTGGCTTGTTTATTCTGGTCAGCGGTTTTGCCAAATGGATGAATGGCAGTGATCTTGGCCCATGGATGGCAGCCATTGGCGCATCCGTCGTTATCGCAATGATGTTCGGCTGGTTTGCCGATGTCATACGCGAATCCGAAGCAGGCATGTACAGCAATCAGGTAGGCGGATCCTTCCGGCAAGGCATGATCTGGTTCATTTTTTCCGAAGTCATGTTCTTTGCTGCCTTTTTCGGCGCACTGTTCTATGCGCGAATCTTTGCCGTGCCCTGGATTGGCGGCGAAGGCACCGGCGTCATGACCAATGAGTTGTTGTATCCCGGATATTTGCCCGTATGGCCAACCAACGGGCCAGAGAACCTGGGCGGTGACTTCAAGACGATCGGTGCGTTTGAGCTACCGATGATCAACACCCTGATTCTGCTGATTTCCGGGGTCACCATCACAGCTGCACACGTAGCGTTGAAGAAACTCAAGCGCAATGCGCTGATCTTCTGGATGGCCGCAACCGTTTCGCTGGGCGCGCTGTTCCTGTGTCTGCAGATGTTTGAGTATGTGCACGCGTATCAGGATCTTGGCCTGACGCTGGGCTCAGGTATTTACGGGTCGACCTTCTTCATGCTGACCGGGTTCCACGGCCTGCACGTCACCGTCGGCTCGATCATGCTGATCGTCATCACCCTACGCTGCGTGCGCGGCCACTTCGAGCCCAAGAATCATTTCGCCTTCGAGGCCACAGCATGGTACTGGCACTTCGTGGATGTGGTCTGGCTGGTACTGTTCGTCTTTGTCTACGTACTGTAGGGGTTAGGAATTCAACCGCAGATTACGCTGATTCCACCGATTCAAAAAAGCAAGCCTCGAAGTGTGTGATTAAAAACCAAGACGCCCTGAATGCCAAAAGGCACCAGGGCGTCTGGATTGTTTTATTCGATCTGCGGAAGCTGCGGTTCAGCTTGTAAAGATCAGGTCCGCTTCGGCGCCAGCATCATGACCATCTGGCGACCTTCCATGCGCGGGAACTGTTCGACTGAAACCAGATCTTCCATATCGGCTTCCACTCGCTTCAGCAAGTCCATACCCAGATCCTGGTGGGCCATTTCACGCCCGCGGAAGCGCAGAGTCACTTTGACCTTGTTGCCTTCCTCGATGAACCGATTCAGGTTGCGCATCTTTACGTCATAGTCGTGATCTTCAGTGCCAGGACGAAACTTGACTTCCTTGACCTGGATCTGCTTCTGTTTTTTGCGCTGAACCTGCTGCTTCTTGGACTCTTCGAACTTGTATTTACCCCAGTCCATGATTCGACAGACGGGTGGTTCAGCCTGCGGTGCGATTTCTACAAGGTCCATGCCTTGTTCTTCGGCCAGAGCAATGGCATCGGCAATACTCTTGATGCCTACCTGGTCACCATCAGCGCCCACGACGCGCACGTTGGGCGCAGTGATATCTTCATTGCGCCGGGTTCTTTTTTCAGTTGCGATGTCTAAATCTCCTGTCGGTTCAAAAAATAGTGGTGCTAGTCTGCAGTCGAGATGTCTGGAGACTGCCCACGTTCAGCATTCATCTGGCCGAGGTACTCAGCCACTTCATCCATCGAACGTGAGCCAAGATCCTTGCCATCTCTCCGGCGCAGGGCCAGCGTCTGATCCTGCATTTCCCGGTCTCCAATTACAACCAGGTAGGGGACCTTTGCCAGGGTCTGTTCGCGGATTTTAAATCCGATCTTCTCGTTCCTCAAGTCTGCTTCGGCTCTGAAGCCGCGCCGTCTCAGTTCATCAACCACATCAGCTGTGTAACCAGCCTGTCCATCGCTGATGTTCAGGACGGCAATCTGGACGGGCGCGAGCCACACCGGCAGTGCGCCTGAATAGTGCTCCAGGACAATGCCGATGAAGCGCTCCAACGAACCAAGCAGCGCACGATGCAACATGACAGGGCGACGCTCGCCACCTTCAGCCGTGCGATAGCTGGCATCAAATCGTTCCGGCAGGTTCAAATCAACCTGCAGAGTGCCACATTGCCAGTCGCGACCGATCGCGTCTCGCAGGACGAATTCAATCTTGGGCCCGTAAAAAGCGCCCTCGCCCGGATTGTAGCTGTAGTCCAGTTCCATGGAGTCCATGGCACCTTTCAGCGACGATTCCAGTTTATCCCAGGTCTCATCATCGCCAATTCGGTTTTCCGGTCGATCCGAAAATTTCAGTCGCACATCGTCGAAACCGAAATCGCGATACACCGACAAGTTCAATTCAATGACGCGACGACACTCCTCTTCCATCTGCTCTTCGGTGCAGTAGATATGGGCATCGTCCTGCGTAAAATGCCGAACCCGCATCAAGCCATGCAGCGCGCCAGAAGGCTCATAGCGGTGCACCTTGCCGAATTCAGCCATCCGAATCGGCAGGTCGCGATAGCTTTTCAGGCCCTGCTTGTACAGCGCAACCGATCCGGGGCAATTCATGGGCTTGAGCGCAAAGACGCGCTCATCCTCGGTTTGGGTCGTGAACATGTTTTCACGATAATTACCCCAATGGCCGGAGGTCTCCCATAGTGCGCGATCCATTACATCCGGCGTATTGACTTCAACATAACCGGCCTCGGTTTGGCGTTGCCGTACGTAATCGATCAGCAAGCGAAACAGTGTCCAGCCGCGCGGGTGCCAGAATACAGCGCCTGGCGCCTGTTCTTCAAACTGAAACAGCCCCAGCTGCTTGCCCAATCGACGGTGGTCACGTTTTTCCGCTTCTTCCAGGCGATGAAAATACTGCTTGAGCTGCTTCTTGTCGGGCCAGGCCGTGCCATAGATACGCTGCAGCATGGCATTATTAGAATTTCCCCGCCAGTAGGCACCGGCCAGCTTGGTCAGCTTGAATACACCCAACTTACCGGTCGAAGGAATATGCGGGCCACGACACAGGTCGATAAATTCGCCTTGCTTGTATAACGAGAGCGCCTCATCGGCCGGAATATCCGCGATGATTTCAGCTTTGTAGTCTTCGCCCTTGGATTTGAAAAAATCAATCGCCTCGTCGCGCGACATCGTTGTACGCGACACCGGCAGATCTTCAGCCACGATCTTTTTCATCTCGGCTTCGATCGCTTCAAGATCCTCCGGCTGGAATGGTTTTTCGGGTGCAAAGTCGTAGTAAAAGCCATTCTCGATGGTTGGGCCGATCGTGACCTGAGTGCCTGGATACAAGCGTTGCACCGCCTGTGCCATCAGATGCGCGGTCGAATGACGAATGATCTCGAGCCCGGCATCGTCCCGGCCAGTAATGATCTGAAGCTCGGCATCGTGATCGATCTCGAATGAAGTATCCACTTCATTTCCATCCACCACACCAGCCAGTGCAGCCTTGGCCAGCCCGGGCCCGATCGACTCAGCCACACCGGCCACGCTGATCGCCTGATCAAACGATTTCACACTACCATCGGGGAGCGTAATATTCGGCATACGAGAAAACGACTTAAATGTAAAAGACAAGTCTCCAATTGTACCGAAGCCCAGCCCATCTTTGAGCAGGCGCATTCAATTCGACACTATAAAAACACAGACCTGAACATGACCTAAAGAATTCAGCCCAATACCGCGCCGTTGATTGGCAGTCCTAAGGCCAATCACCGAACGGCGGGCCCAGATCCAAACCACAGAAAATAACCGAAAGTATACATTCCCTTCTGGGACTTCCTCTGGCACCTGGATGGCTGCGACGCACCAAGCACAGCAACCGCAGGGTTGGAGCCATTGAACTTGGAGTCTGATCTGCTGCGGCTGCGTCAGGCCGTCAATCTGCCCCACTCGGTTCGGTCACGAGTCCTCGACGTGGCTAAGGACACGACTGCGGCTCGTTCGGTTACCGATCGCACCATCTCAACAACCTGTCTCACCCTCACAACGAACAGACCCCAAGCTCAACGGCTTGGTGGACATGAGGATTGCGAGC
>CAKZPB010000097.1 GCA_937138395.1 uncultured Pseudomonadota bacterium | reverse complement strand
CCAGCTGCGACTGTTACAACCAGCCGGGCGCCTTGGGATTGGATTGTATCGTATTGATTACGAGCAGTTTCAGGGGTTGCTGCTCTTGCAACAACACGACAGATCGAACTGTAACCGAGCACTCGAGCAGGAAACAGTCCACGTTTCTCGACTGGTTTCCTAAATAAAAAAGCGCCTCCAGGGGAGGCGCTTTATCCATTCGCAGTGAATCAAATCAAATGGCAACAATCAAGCGAGTTCGAATCGATCGGCATTCATCACCTTGTTCCAGGCCGCGACGAAGTCGGTGACGAACTTGGTCTTGGCATCATTCTGAGCATAGGCCTCGGTCAAAGCACGCAGCTGTGAGTTGGACCCAAACACCAGATCGACGCTGGTACCGGTCCACTTGACTTCTCCACTGGCCCGATCGACACCTTCGTAGATGTCCTCATCGTCTTCTGACTTGCGCCAGAGCAGATTCATATCGGTCAGGTTCAGGAAGAAGTCATTGCTTAACACGCCCGGGCGATCGGTAAACACGCCGTGCTTGGAGCCCTGATAGTTCGCGTCCAGTACTCGCATTCCTCCGACCAGCACGGTCATTTCAGGCGCACTCAAGCCCAGTAATTGAGCCTTATCGATCAGCATCTCTTCATTGCGAACCGTGAACTTGGTGCGGCTGTAATTCCGAAAACCGTCAGCTTCAGGCTTCAACGGCTCAAACGAGTCAGCGTCGGTCTGCTCCTGTGTGGCATCGGTGCGTCCCGGAGAAAACGGTACGGTGACATCCTGTCCGCCGGCCTTGGCTGCAGCCTCAACTGCTGCCGCACCACCAAGCACAATCAGATCGGCCAGCGACACTGTCTTGCCGCCGGTATGGGCGCTGTTGAAATCATTCTGTATACCTTCCAGCACAGACAAAACTCGAACAACGGATTCAGGCTCGAAGGCTTCCCAGCCCTTCTGCGGGGCCAGACGAATGCGGGCGCCGTTGGCACCACCCCGCTTGTCCGAATCACGATAGGTGGCCGCTGAATTCCAGGCAACCGAGATCAGTTCCTGGTTGGTCAGATCGGTGTCCAGAATCGTGGCTTTCAGCGAAGCGATATCGGCATCGTCAATCAATTCGTGATCCACTGGCGGCACCGGATCTTGCCAGATCAGGTTCTCTTCCGGCACTTCTGAGCCGAGATAACGCACCTTGGGACCCATATCACGATGGGTCAATTTGAACCATGCGCGGGCAAAGGCGTCGGCAAATTCGTCCGGATTGGCCAGGAAGTGTTCGGAGATCTTGCGATAGTCCGGGTCTTCGCGCATCGCCATATCGGCTGTTGTCATCATCAAATGAACACGCTCCTCGGCATCTTCAGCATCCGGGGCCATTTCATCCTGTGACGGGTTCTTGATCTTCCACTGTTTCGCGCCAGCCGGACTTTCGGTCAGCTCCCATTCATTGTTCAACAGCACTTCGAAGTAGCTCATATCCCACTGGGTCGGCGTGGGCGTCCATGGGCCTTCGATGCCGGATGTAATGGTGTCCCGGCCCTTGCCGGATTTAAAATCACTGGTCCAGCCAAAGCCCATGTCTTCGAGCGCGCCTGCTTCGGGCTCTGCACCGACATGCGAAGCCGGGCCTGCACCGTGCGCTTTACCAAAGGTATGGCCACCGGCCGTCAGTGCAACCGTTTCGTAGTCATTCATCGCCATGCGGCCAAACGTGTCGCGAATGTCGTGCGCAGAAGCTTTTGGATCAGGATTACCATCCGGGCCTTCCGGATTGACATAGATCAGGCCCATTTGTACCGCTGCCAGGGGATAGGCTAGCTGGCGATCACCGGAGTAGCGGGTGTTGCCCAGCCACTCGTCTTCTGCGCCCCAGTAGATGTCTTCCTCAGGTCCCCAGATGTCAGCACGGCCACCGCCGAAACCAAAGGTCTTGAAGCCCATGGTTTCCAGCGCAACGTTGCCGGCAAGAATAAACAGATCGGCCCAGGACAGGCTGTTACCGTATTTCTGCTTGACCGGCCATAACAGGCGACGGGCCTTGTCGAGGTTGCCGTTATCCGGCCAGCTGTTCAGCGGGGCAAACCGCTGGTTGCCGGTCGATGCGCCCCCACGCCCATCCGATGTGCGATACGTACCTGCAGCGTGCCAGGCCATGCGCACCATAAATGGACCATAGTGCCCGTAGTCAGCCGGCCACCAGTCCTTGCTGTCGGTCATGACATCGGCCAGATCTTTTTTGACTGAGGGTAAATCAAGCTGCTTGAAGGCCTCGGCGTAATCAAAATCTTCACCCAGTGGATCGGCCTTGGCAGGCAGCTGATGCAAAATCCCGATATTGATCTGATTGGGCCACCAGTCGATCGAGCCCGGGCCGCCACCTTTCTGTAGTGTTCGACTGCCGTGCATGACCGGGCAACCACCATTTCCTTCAACTTTCATGTCCATGTCGTTCTCCTGTATTCGCAAGGCAGTCGAATGGATCATCAACTACCTCGAGTGCTCTAAAGCGCTCGGCAAACTGCATCCAAGCCCTGTTGTTAAAAACAGCATAGTCCGCAGAAACCATTATTAAAAGTTGCATTTTTTCATTATGTTGATAGTATTTAATTATGATTAATCTGACGATTCGCCAACTCCGCTACTTTGAAATGCTGGCCCGGCACGGCCATTTCGGCCGGGCAGCCGAGGCGTGTGCCATTTCCCAACCTGCGCTGTCGGTGCAGATAAAGGAAATGGAAGAAACGCTTGGAACCCCGCTGTTCGAGCGTGGCGCGAGACAGGTTCAATTAACTGCGGTTGGTGAATCACTGGTCCAACGCGTACACGACATCCTGGGTGCAGTCGATGAACTGGGCAATCTGGCGCGCGCAAGCAGCAGCCAGCATTTAGCGCGGTTGCGGCTCGGCATCATCCCGACGATTGCGCCGTACCTGCTGCCTCGCTTGATTCAGCACCTTGCTGAAATGAACCCGAAGCTGGATCTGCACGTTCGCGAAACACAGACGTCACGGCTGCTGAACGAAATCAATGAAGGTCGCATCGATGCGGCCATTCTGGCTTTGCCGGTATCCGAACCCTCGTTGACCGAGGTCGCACTGTTCGACGAGGACTTCGTGCTCGTCAGACCGCTCGAGGATGATCAAAAGCCAGTACCGAAGCGCAGTGATCTTCAGAAAATGCGCTTGCTTTTGCTCGAGGAAGGCCATTGTTTTCGCGACCAGGCCCTGTCGTTCTGTAACCGGCCGCATGACGGGCTGGACGGCAGCTCATTGACGACGCTGGTCCAGATGGTGGCTTCTGGCATGGGCGTGACGCTGATCCCTGAAATGGCTGTGGACGTTGAAACCCGCCTGGCCCAGGTCTCGGTCGCACGATTCAAGGACGTCATGGCCTGTCGAACCATCGGAATGGTCTGGCGCAAAACCAATCCGCTGGCCGAACAATTTGGCAAGGTTGCCGAAATCGTAAAACTCGCCGCAGAAGTTGACCAGGACGTTGCCGAGCGTGGCCATGAGTGACTGGTCGATTCGGCCGGCTCAACCCGGCGATGAGGCCAGCATTCTGGGCTTGATTCGCAGCCTGGCGCGCTACGAACAGCTGGAACACGAGGTGGAAGCTACGCCCGCATTGATTGCCGATGCATTGTTTGGAGAAACGCCGTCTGCCGAAGCGCTAGTAGCGCATGTTGGCGAACAGCCGGTTGGCTTTGCCTTGTTTTTCCATAACTTTTCAACGTTTCTCGGGCGCAAAGGCCTGTATCTGGAAGACCTGTACGTGGAGCCGTCGGCACGTGGCCAGGGGATTGGCAGGGCATTGCTGAGGGCGTTGGCGCGAATCGCGCTGGAACGCGGCTGCGGTCGAATGGAGTGGAGCGTATTGGACTGGAATACCCCGGCCATCGAGTTTTACCAAACGTTGGGCGCGGTGCCGATGTCGGATTGGACCGTGAATCGCCTGGATCAA
>CAKZPB010000096.1 GCA_937138395.1 uncultured Pseudomonadota bacterium | reverse complement strand
ATCGTACGACCGTTTTCCCAGGAGTGGATCATGGGGCCGATATACTTGTTGCGGCGAATCTTCAGGTTCAATGCGAGTGAGCTGCGGCTGGCAGCCCATGCCGCGAGAATTGCAAACACGGTGCCCGGCATCAAGGGCAGCAGCATGCCGATGATGGCCAATCCGGCAAATAAAAGGGCCAGCCAGCGGTAGACAATGCGGGCGCGGCGGGATAATCGGACGCGTTTGGTTTGTGCCATGGATGCATAGTACGGCCCTTTTGTGGATATTCGGTTACCGATGGCACATGTCGTCTTATCATTGACTGTTATAGTCTTTGGAGTTTGTCGGTTACCGACCTTATCAATCAACGGTGTTCCCAATGAAAAGGCTGCTTACCCTCGTACTCTGGGTCGTGATGACTGCGACCGCACCCGACGTTGTCTTGGCCGAAGTCAATCGAACCACGGCCAATTCCGGCAATGTCGTGCTTGAAGACGTGCCTGAAATTCCGCAGGCCATTCGCGATGACCTCCGCCGCTATCAGAACGTGCGCTCGGCCTCCATGCTCGACTGGATGGCTGATGGTTCGGGCCTGTATATCAGCACGCGATTTGCCGAGGTCAGCCAGATTCATCGTGTCGACCAGCCGGGCGGCACGCGCCAGCAGTTGACCTGGTTCGAGGAGCCGGTCGGCTCGGTCCAGCGCCAGCCGGATAGCGATATGCTGGCCTTTCTACGCGATGCTGGCGGCAGTGAGTTCTCGCAGATTTTTCTGCTTGACCCGAACAACGGTGCATATCGCATGCTCAGCGATGGTGAGTCGCGTAACGGTGCGATTGTGTGGTCAGAGGATGGTCAAATGATGGCCTTTCAATCGACCCGCCGTAATGGACGTTCGAATGATGTCTGGGTTCAGACTATTGCCGACGGCAATCAAGCTGAACTGGTTTTGGAATCTCCGGATGGCAGCTGGTGGGGTCCGATCGAGTTTTCGCCCGATGGTTCAAAGCTGCTGGTACTGCAGTACATCAGCGTAAATGATTCGCGCATTCATTTAGTTGACCTGGAGTCGGGCGAGCGCCGTCAGATCATCGGCAGCGAAGGCGAGCCGAACGCGGATGACGCTTCGCGCTACCTGGCCTACGGTTTTGGTGCCGACGGCGAGGGCATTTATCTGGCCACCGACGCCGGCCAGGAATTTGCCAAGCTGGCTTACCTCTCGCTCGAAGCGGGTGCCGAGCCGCAGATTTTGAGTGATGAAATCAACTGGTCAGTTTCAGGTTTTGAGATCAACCACGGTGGTGATCAAGCCGCGCTGGTGACCAACGAAGACGGGATCAGCCGCATCTATCGCATGCAGCTGCCCGACGGTGAACCGCAGCGAATGGATTCGGTACCGGTCGGTTTGATAAGCGGCCTGGCGTTCAGCCCGGATGATCAGAAGCTGGCGATGACCATCAATAATGCAACGACTCCGAGCGATGTATTTGTGATGGACTGGTCCGGCAACCAGCGCCTGACCCGATGGACCTACAGCGAAGTGGGCGGGCTGGATACCGATGCGTTTGCCCAGCCCGAGTTGATTCATTACCCGACCTTCGATGAAGTGGAGGGCGAGCCACGCAAGATCCCGGCGTTTGTGTACCGTCCGCAGGGCGAGGGCCCGTTCCCGGTTGTGGTTTCGATCCACGGTGGGCCTGAATCCCAATCACGTCCGGGCTTCAGCAGTACGTTTCAGCTCTGGGTCGACCGGCTGGGCGCTGCCGTTGTAGTGCCGAACGTGCGCGGTTCGTCGGGCTACGGCAAGAGCTTTCTAAAAATGGATAATGGCTTCCTGCGCGAAGACTCGGTCAAGGATATCGGCGCATTGCTCGACTGGATTGCCGAACAACCGGAGCTGGACCAGGAGCGTGTCGCGGTCTACGGCGGCAGCTACGGCGGCTATATGGTGCTGGCCAGTGCGGTCCACTACAGCGATCGCTTGAAGGCGGCCGTGAATATTGTGGGCATCAGCAGCTTCGTGACGTTCCTCGAAAACACCCAGGACTATCGACGTGACCTGCGCCGGGTTGAATACGGCGACGAGCGCGATCCCGAGATGCGCGCGCACCTCGAAGCGATCAGCCCGTTGAACAACGTCGAAAAGATTCAGGTGCCGATGTTCGTGGCGCAAGGCAATAATGACCCGCGGGTGCCGGTCTCGGAAGCCGACCAGATCGTTGCCGCATTGCGTGAGCAGGGCAGCCCGGTCTGGTACATGAATGCGTTGAACGAGGGCCACGGGTTTCGCAAGAAAGAAAATCGCGATCTTTTCCGGGAAATTACCGTACTGTTTTTGCAGACCCACTTGTTGGATTGAGCAAGCCTGTTGATTGACCAGGCTCGGCTGCCGCTGGTCATCGGCTGTAGCCGCTGAGAATCAGAGCTTGATGTGCTGCCAGTCGCCCTGGCTCCAGGCCAGGGCAAACCACAGCGTTTGTCCGCTGCGGTAGATGGCCTGCAGTATCCATACACCCAGTAAGCCCAGACCCAGCACGGGGCCGACCAGAATTGCCAGCGGAATAAACAAGAGCCACTGACAAGTCAGCGAAATGCGCATGACCTTGCCCGTTGCACCGGCCCCGAGCAGTGCGTGCATGACCACCAGTCCGGCCGTGTCGATCCCGATGACAGCAGCAGATACCATCAGCGGCCAGAACGCCAGTGCCAGCGTGTCCGGGTCGGTGATGAACACCGCAAGAATCGGCTGTCCAAACAAAATCACCAGCAGGCCCATCGCAGCGCCGAGAACGCCGGAAAAGAACATCGCGTTCCAACCCCACCGTCGGGCATCGTCGACATCCTCCCGCCCCAGCGCGTTGCCGACCAGCGTAGTGGTGGCGATGCCGAGCCCAATGGCCGGCAGAATAATGGTCAGGCCCAGCGTCAGCAGCACGTTGGCCGCCGCCAGTTCCTGCGTGCCGATGAAGCCGATGATCACGATCAGGGTCAGCATGCCGGCGCTGAAAAACAACTGCTGAAAGCTGGCCGGCAGTGAAAGCCGCAGCTGGTCCCCAAGCGTAGTCAGGCTGGGGACGCGGTGCAGAAAACCTTCGGCCCAGGCATATTTCATTGCCAGGCCGACATAAATCAGCGTACCGATCCACATCGATATGGTCGTGGCCAGGCCGGCACCGGTCACGCCCATGGCCGGTGCGCCGAGGTTGCCGAAGATCAGCACCCAGTTCAGGAAAATATTCACCGCGTGCATGATCAACAGCGTAATCAGGTACAGCCCGGTGCGATGCACGGCCGACCAGTAGCCGCGAAACGAGAAATTCATGCCGACGGCGACCAGCGCCAGCAGTCGCACCTGCAAATAGGGGCTGGCCTCTTCCAGCACGGCTTGATCGTTATTGATCAGCGCGAGCAGTTCCGGCGCGAACAAGAAAATCACAGCGGCCAGCGGTGCGCCCAATATCAAGGCCAGCAGCAATCCGCCGTTCAATGGAACCGCGAATTCGCCGGCGCGGTTCTGGCCGACGCGCCGCGCCGAGATGGCCTGTACGCCGGTGGCCAGGCCCAGAATAAACGCCATCGACAGCCAGTTGGCGAAGGAGCCCAGCCCGGTCGCCGCCAGCGCGGTCGTGCCGAGCCGGCCGACCATGCCGATATCGACCAGGTTCAGAATGTTTTG
>CAKZPB010000095.1 GCA_937138395.1 uncultured Pseudomonadota bacterium | reverse complement strand
CTCCGACCGCCTGGTTCGTAGCCAGGTACTCTATCCAGCTGAGCTACGGGCGCTTAAAAGCAAGCCGTGCATTGTCCCAAATTCAGGGGAAATGTCAAGAGGCCGACTGGATGCTGCTTTGATAACGATCCAGTCTGGGGTGCATTACCCGTCGCCACAGCGGCGGGATCAGCGCCATCGGCAGCATGGCGGAGTAGCCGAGCGGAAGCTGCGGTGCTTCGGGCCAGCTTCTGAGTTGGGTAAAGGGTCGACTTGGATTGGCGTGGTGATCGGAATGGCGTTGTAACTGCAAGAGAATGCCGTTGCTGATCCAGAAATCGGAATTCCAGGAGTGCATTGGCGTCGGGCGTTCGTAGCGGCCGTTGTCGAGTTGCTTGCGCCTCAGGCCGTAGTGCTCCACGTAGTTAATAATCTCCAGTGATGCCGCTGCAATCAGGCCCTGTACCAGAAAGGCAAGCACGCCGATCCAGCCCGCCAGGGCATAGGCTGCAATCATCATCAGCAGGATCACCGCATGCCAACCAATCATCTCGTTTTTCAGCGAAATCACGGGCTGGCCGATACGTCGCATGCGCACGGCTTCGAGCTTCCAGCCGTTGATCGTGTTTGTGATCATTGCTCGCGGCAGGAATCGATAGATCGATTCGCCCCGCCGGGCCGTGGACGGGTCACGCTCGGTTGCCACCCAGACATGATGACCGCGCACGTGTTCGATCTTGAAGGTGACGTAGTTGACCGAACACAGCAACAAGCCGCCAATAACGCGGTCCAATCGATTGCGGCGGTGAATCAGCTCATGCGCAACATTAATGGCCAGCATGCCACCGATATAGCCGAGCGAGAATATCCACAATGCCTGTGCCCAGATCGGCATGTAGTTCAATTTGGTCAATGCCCAGCCAATCAACAGCAACTGGATGGGAAGACAAAGCCATGGGATCAGTCGACGATTCAGCCACACATCCTGTGACGCGACGGGTGCGCCCGAATCGCGTCCGACCAGCCAGTCAGTCATCGGCAAGATGGCGTATAGCCACACCAACGGTAGCATGGTCCACAGGAAATTGCCGGTCGTTTCAACAAGATACCAGGCCAGCGGCATCGTGCCAGGTACCGTAAACACCAACCAATAGCTGGCCGGTCGCAAGCGCGCTTTCAAGGACGCCGGATGAAATAAAGCACGTTCAGTCATAATTGGCAAGCCATTCTGTTGTGCAACAAGTATAGACCGGTCGGCCAATTCATTGCAAATTGATTCGATCAACCGATTTTGGCTATTGGCTGAGACCAGATTCGGATTCCTGCATATCGCAAGACTGGTATCATAAGACTTTACTATTCTGAAACGTGGTTGTGAGCCACATCAGGAACTTATCCATCAGTTGGAGTTCAATACGCTTTATGAAAACGGCATTTCTGGTAGCGATCTCGGTCCTGTTCCTGGCGAACACGACGATTGCGCTTGCCTGGAATCCGCCTTGTCTGTTTGAAGATTTGCAATCTCAAAGCACGGTTCAGACAACGCTGGCATCAGCCGGCTCCGACTGCCATACCTCGGCAGCCGACCATAAAGCGACTCAGGATCAGCCCTCCGAATCCAGCCATTGTGAAGGGTTGTGCCTGTGTGCCCAAGCAAGCTCAAGCCCCAGCTTCACACTGTTTACGAACCCATCCGTTCCGATCGACACTAACGGATCCAGCCAGATGATAATCAGTCTGGCTCATCTGCCATCCATTACCCTCAGCCCACCCGAGCGACCGCCAAACCAAATTTCCTGATTGCTGAATCAAGCGCTCTGACGAGCGTTGACTATTTTTTTCTATCAGGAAATCACCATGCGAACGACGCTAACGTTGCTGCTCGCGATCGGGCTGGCAATCGCTGAATCCATTCAGGCTCGACCCGTGTCCTACCCTGGCGGCTGGACGGTGATGGCCATGAACGATGGGTCAGTCAATACGCTTCATGTCCATTATTCGCCGACTGCACGCTATTCATTAGGCTACAAATTCGAATACTGGCGAGATCGGGACTTCAGCCTCAATGCAGTTCAATACAACCACTTGGTCCAACGGTGGAATAAGCCCGAATCACAGGCCAACGTGTATCTGAAGTCCGGACTCGGCATCGCCACTGGACTGGCTGGAACGCAGGACGGCGAGACCAACGCGGCAGCGTTTGTGGGCATCGCGATGGACTGGGAAGACCGCCGGTTTTTTGTTTCTTATGAAAATCGCTATACCGAGGCGGGCAAGATTGACGCCTTTTTCCAGCAGTCTGCGCGTCTCGGTTGGGCTCCTTATGAAGGCGATTATGGCGACCTGCACACTTGGCTGATGGTGCAGGTCGAGCACATGCCAGAGGGCGAGCACAACATTACCGTTACGCCGCTGATCCGCCTGTTCAAGGACGTGCACTTGCTTGAAGCCGGCCTGAACAATCGGGGTGAACTCCTATTCAACTACGTGTTTCGATACTAAGTATCGGATCGAACTGCCAAGGAAATTTAAATGAATAAACCATTAATTACACTGTTATTTGCAATCCTTTTGTCCGCCACCGTCTACGGTTCCCATCCATCAGGCACCGTGTACGTCGATGTCAACGGCCTGGTCTGCGATTTCTGCGCACGCGCTCTGGAAAAAGTCTTCGGTCGACAGGATGAGGTGGATGCGATCAATGTTGATCTGGATAATAAAGTCATCACCATCCATTTCGAAGAGGGCCAAAGCCTGGATGAAGCCACCATCTCAGAACTGGTTGCCGACTCAGGCTACGACGTACGAGCCATCCGCTATGGAAGCTGAGACACAACCATCATTGTGGCGGCAGATGATTCTGCCGTCACTTACGCTGTTCACTTCAGCCGGCACCCTGGTTTGCTGCGCACTACCCGCTTTGCTGGTGACTATCGGCATGGGTGCATCGGTCGCAGGATTGGTCGGCGCAGCACCCTGGATTACTGTCCTTTCGGAGTACAAAGGCGTGGTTTTTACGGTGGCCGGAATTCTACTTGCGCTGGCAACCTGGATGCACTGGCGATCCCGCCATGCGCCCTGCCCTGCAGATCCGGATTTAGCTAGAGCCTGCGGTCGATTGCGCTCCTTCAGCTCGGTCGTGCTGGGCTCATCGATTGTGCTTTATTTGGTGGGATTTTTCTTTGCCTTTGTTGCCGTGCACATCTTCTACTAGCCCACTGCGGAATCTGACCAGGCAAAAGGTGCGAGACAACCGCTAATGATTTATGGCTTCCCAGCGAGTACAGTGACTTTCTTGCGGAGAGTTGCCGGAGTGGT
>CAKZPB010000094.1 GCA_937138395.1 uncultured Pseudomonadota bacterium | reverse complement strand
GCCGACGCCGCCCCTGGCGCGCTCGACAAAATAGGCCGTCAACCGATCGTAGTTCCAAACCCGATCCTCAAGGCCTGTATGCATCGAACCCATCAGTACCCGATTGGACAGCGTCATGAAGCCCAGATCCAGCGGTTGGAGAAGATTCGGATAGTTCGAGTGAGGCGTGATCTCGGCAGCAGGCTCGTTCAAGGTGGAACTCCAATACAAAATGGATGAAACAGATGCTGTCAGTGTACGCGCCAAGCCCGTTTGTTTTACATTCTTCTTACTATTTGCAGCTAGAATTTAATGCTTGATTCAAGCAGGCTGACCAGTTGATGACGAATGATGATCAACCCGATCCGATCAATCCGGATGAAGTCACCCGCCTGCTGCATGAAATCCAGCAATCGCCTGAACGCTTCGACCGGATCATTCCGCTGATCTATGACGACTTGAAGCGGATCGGCCATCAGCAGCGGCGGCAGCTGCCGGTCGGCATCACCATGCAGACCACAGCATTGGTCCACGAAGCCTTTATCAAGCTGCGCGGCCATGCCGAGGGTGAGATCGAAAACCGACTGCACCTGCAGCGACTGGCCGCGCTGGTCATGCGTCAGCTGACGCTGGACTATGCGCGCAAGCGCAGTTCAGCCAAGCGCGGCAGCGGGCAGCGCCCGGTCGAGCTGGAAGACCAGCGCGTGGAAAGCGGCGAACCGGATGCCGACCAGGTACTGGAAATCGAGCAGATCATCCAGCGCATGGAAGAGGCCAATCCGCGCATGGCCGAGATTGCATCCGCTAAATTCTTCGCTGGCTACCAGGTCGATGAAATTGCCGATATGCTGGGTTTGTCCACGCGCACCGTCACCCGGGACCTGACCCGGGCCCGGGCCTGGCTAAAGACCGAGCTGGAACAATCAATCGACGCTTGAACGATTTAACCGGCGAGCTGATCGGCCAGTCCGGCCAATACCTGGCCACACTCCTGCTCCACCTTGAACGCGAGCAAATCATCGGCGCGCGTACGACCCTGGTTGATGGCCACCACGGACAGACCGCGCCGGGTCGCTTCGCGGGCCAGCCGGAAGCCCGACCACACCACCAGCGAACTACCGGCAATCAATAACGCATCGCAGGTATCCAGTTGGTCTCCGACCGCCTGGCTCGTGCTCAAGGGCACGGATTCACCAAAAAACACCACGTCAGGCTTCAGAACACCACCACAATGCGCACAATCGGCGATCTGAAAGCGCTGGCCGGCCTGATCATTGAGTTCGGCATCGCCATCCGGATTGATGCCGTGCACTTCGGCCGTGCAGCCTGGATTGAGTTGTTCCAACTGCAACTGGAGCGTATTTCGATCGCTGATGTGACCGCAACTCATGCAGCGCACGCGAGCCAGCCCGCCGTGCAGTTCAACCACGTCCTGATGCCCTGCCGCCTGATGCAGACCGTCCACATTCTGCGTCACCAGTCCGTGCAGACGATCGCCTTGTTGAAGCCGCGCAAGCGCTTGATGCCCCGCATTCGGACCGGCTTTGTTGATCAGTGGCCAGCCAAAGTAGCTACGTGCCCAATAGCGCTTGCGTGTGGCCAGGTCGCGCACGAAATCCTGATAGAAGATCGGCTGCCTGCGTCGCCACTGCCCATTGCCATCGCGATAGGCAGGAATGCCCGACCCGGTTGAACAACCTGCACCGGTCAGCACCAGCACCCGCCGATGGCTCCGGTACCACTCAAGCAATTGATCAGGCGTGCCGGGGTTAGCTTCATGAGCAGGGCCGGATCGAAACTCGGGGATGCGAACGGAGCGAATATTCACTGGTGAATCATACGAACAGCGCCGTGACAGAAATGCTTTTTTCACGCTTATATCTGCGTCGATTGCAACGTCGGGAGGGCATTTATTGCACTAATAAATGCAAATTTAGTTATTTGTATTTATTTATGCAGATATGATAAGTTGTATTCATGAATGCAAAAGTAGTGTTATTAGTCGATGTCATCGACTCTCGAAGCGTATCGAATTTTGCGCTGCAGCGCGATCAGGCCCTGCAGCGGATTGCCCATTCAGAACCAGTGATTGAATATCAATATGCAATTACTGCCTGGGATGAAATCCAGTTTTTAATTGAACGTCCAACCGACCTGCCTGCGTTTTTCTGGCGACTGATTACTCGATTCCAGCCGCTGTCAATCCGGATCGGCATCGGCATCGGCCGCATATCAACTTTTGAGAACCCAATGGCCCAGACTGCATCCACAAATCATGCGCCGGGTCCAATCAACCAGATCGCTCACGGCGACGCGTTTACAGCGGCTCGCGATGCACTCGAGGCAACCAAGGACCGGAACAAGAAGTCCAGCCAATCTACGGTCCAGGCGGTAACCAAAATGGGCAACAGTACACTACCTTTATCTGAAGACGCGGTGACTGCACTCAGCAACTCCATACTGAAACCCCTGTCGCTTCTAATAAACGAAATCAGCGCAAATCAGTGGGCCGTACTTCGCGCCTGGGAAGAGGCCGCCGGATCGCAGACTGATGCCGCTGAAACCCTGGGCGTCAATAGCTCGACCATTTCCAGAAGCCTGAACCGAGCCAATATCTGGTTGATCCGGGAAACACTTTCAAGCTACGCAAACGTGCTCAACGAGCTTTTTGCACAGAACAATGCGAAGTAAACCATTGGCTTATTGATATGGACGCTATCGACCTGACGATCGCGCTGCTGTTGGCCCATGTGCTGGGCGATTTTGTGTTTCAGCACGAGCGCGTCATCCGAGGAAAGTATGCGGGTCGTTTCAGCGCGTACCTGGAACACATGGCTGTGCACGCGCTGCTGTCCGTGCTCACCGTCGCTCTGTTTACCGGACTTCTGACCTCACTGAAACTCTGGCTGCTGCTGGCCATCCTCCTGATCAGCCACGCGTTGATCGATTGGGCCAAAACAGCGTTGAACGCGCGAACCGAGCGAAGCCTGACCGTGTTTCTGCTCGATCAGATCTTGCACATCCTGTTGATCGTGATTGGCAGCACCTGGGTTTGCGGGATCTCCTTACTCGACCCCGGCCTCGACCTGTTGCCGCTGGACCACACGCTGGCCATGTTACTGACCGGCTTTGCGGTCGCGGTATTCGGCGTCGGGTGGATCAACGGCATGCTGCTCCAGCCGCTGGCCGACCGCTATGCCGAAGAAGCAGGACGGGACCACAGCATGGCTCGTGAAGGCATGTCGCGCGCCGGCATGATCATCGGCTGGCTGGAGCGCACGCTGATTTTGACCGCAGTGCTGCTGCAGTCGCCGGTCGGGGTTGGTTTTATCCTGGCGGCCAAATCCATCTTCCGCTTCGAGAACACCAAGGCCGGACAGCAGGCCGCCGAATATTTTCTGATCGGGACGCTGCTCAGCGTGGCGCAGGCTATCGCCATTGGCCTGTTGCTGATAGAGCTGATTCAGTAACCAGGCACTGGATCGCTACAGTCAACTGCGATCAACGAACGCATCAGCGTAAAAAGTCGCAGACCGGCCGAAAGACAAAAAAGCCGGTCTGCGCACCGAGAGTTCGTCATCAGAACCAGACGCGCACACCGCCGGTGATGTTGCGTCCGGGTAACGGTGCAAATTCCTTCAGGAATGAGGTATGCACACGCTGCGTTTCGTTGGTCAGGTTCGTGCCGCGCAAGAACAGCTCTGCCTCGGTGCGGCCGAACCGTAGCAGATAGGCCAGGTTGGCCGAGACCATGTTGTAGCCGTCGGTTTCGGTTTCAAACGTGGCCACTTCGTCCTGCTTGGATACCCGGGTGTAGTTCACCGTCGCGCGCCAGTTGCTCAGATGCCAATCAAGCGCAAGTCCGACGCGTGCAGGTGAAATGCGCGCAAGATTCCCTGGCCCGTCCAGATCGGCATTGACCACATCGGTAAACAAACGCCACTCGATATCTCCAATGGCCGTGTCTTCGAACAGATAACTGGCTTCGACTTCGAATCCAGTGAAGTCGGCATCGTCCTGGGTCCAGATCTGTACCGGCAACTCGTCTTCTTCGGCACCGGTCGGCATCAGGTAGATGTAATCATCGATCTTGTTGTAGAACACATTGGCTCGAAAATGGAAATTTCCGGCATATCTGTGCAGGCCCAGATCGAAGTTGTTGGACTCCTCTTTGTCCAGATTCGGATCACCGATTTCGAAGGCCTGAGTCGCGATATGCGGTCCATTCGAGAACAGCTCCTCCTGGCCCGGACTACGGATCGAGCGCTGCCAGTTCAGGCTGGCCTGCCATTGCTCGGCAAAATCCCAGATGCCGCCCAGGCTCCACGAAAGCCCACGGAAATTCCGGCTGTTGATGCCATCCATGGCGATGCCCTCGTCGAGCTGGATTTCATCATCCTGCCAGCGGATGCCGGCTTGCAGCGTGAATGGATCAAGGTCGTATTCACCCAGTGCGAAGATGCCGAGCGACTCGGTGGTTCCCGGCGGCACAAAGGCTTCTTCACCAATCGAGACCAATTGATTGTC
This sequence comes from uncultured Pseudomonadota bacterium, assembly GCA_937138395.1. GTDB lineage: Bacteria > Pseudomonadota > Gammaproteobacteria > Xanthomonadales > Wenzhouxiangellaceae. Next base: position 27,421 of record CAKZPB010000094.1, on the reverse strand, counting down.
TTCATACTGAAGGCCGACTACGCTGCTGAACCGTCCGATCGGGGACAAACGCGCCTCGGTTCGAAATTCAGTGGCCTCGATGTCGTAGGTCGTGCCGACTTCATCACCTTCGAATTCGGTGTGAAAATAATCATTGGTTGCGAGGCTGAATCGGAGTTCGTCCAACCCTTCGAACGGATTGATCAGACCCGAGCGAAAATCCCAGCGCTCCTGCTCCAGATCGATGCTGATGATTTCTTCCTCTTCTTCACCATGCTCATGGTCATCGTCATGGTCGTGGTCATCATCATCCAGCACGCCTCCAGCCAGGCTCTTGATACCAAACAGGCCATCGCCGTGGTCATGATCGCCTTCATGCTCGTGTGCGTGGCCGCCGGACGGGATGCCATAGAAAGTATCGAATACCTTGTACGAGACGCCGGCAAAGCCCCAGTCGTCGACAAATGAGAAGCCAATCGTGGCGCCATCGGATTCCTGCGCGCTGTTCTCAAGCGTGCCGCGTTCCAGTTCAGCCAATTCGTCTTCGTCCAACTCGGCCCGTTCGTCGGCCGACAGCGCAAAGCCGGGCACTTCATAGTCATCGGTCTCACGCGCAAAGCCACTGACATGGAATTGGAACGCACCGACGCCACCGTCAATCCGTGCCGCGCCCGTGCGCTCATCAGCCACCGTATTGCCACGCAGCTCGACTGCACCGCTGAAATCCTGACGCTGTTCCGGAATGCGGTTATCGATCAGGTTGACCACACCGCCACTGGCCGTTGAGCCGTACAGCAGATTGGCCGGGCCACGCAAGATTTCAATACGATCAATCAGCAGTGGCTCAACCGATACGGCGTGGTCCGGACTGAGGGCCGAAGCATCCAGCGAACTCAGGCCATCCTCGGTAATCCGGACTCGATTGCCACCCTGGCCACGAATGACGGGTCGTCCTGCGCCCGGACCGAAATACGTGCTGTGAATGCCCGGCACGAACTGCAGCGTTTCGCCCAGCGTCGATTCAGTGCGGTCATTGAGCGTCTCGCCAGCCAGTACATCAACCGGCAAGGCAGATTCCAGCGTGGTTCCGCCGAGAGGAATTGCTTTGATTACAATCCGGTCCAGTTCATAAGCGTGCACTTCATCGCGCTCGGTATCGGTCTCATCGACCGTATCTTCGGACCAGGCCATTGGACTGGCCATCAGCAGGGCTGACATCGTAGCCGCCAGAAATTTTTGCTTGAAGCGGGCAGTTTGATTCGTGTGATTAATAAACGGATATTTGCAAAGCATGTTGACGTCCAGGAATGATGGCTGATTCAATAATGGAATAATATAACATTTCAAAATCAAAAACAGCAAACAAGTGCAACAATCTGCCGCTGGTTTGTTTGTTGAGCAGCATCTTGTAGGGCAGCACCCAGCGTCGAATGCTCACGCACAGTCGACGAAAGCCTTTTACAGTTTGTACGGTCTACTGAATCAGAAATCCAACAACTGAACTCAAGTACCATGAAACGAAGAACCATAATCAACGGGCTGCTGCTTGGCTCTGCCGGGCTGGGTATTGGCCTGGTGGGCTCGCGGCAACCCCTGCGGGCCGATGAGGCAACCGCCGTGACCAGCAACAGAACAGTCAACGAGAAGCCAGTCAGTCTGACGCTCGAGGAATGGCAACAGCTGTTGCCCGAGGAGCGCTACGACATCTTGTTTCGCGAAAAAACGGAACGTGCCTTCACCAGCCCGCTAAACGATGAATATCGCAGCGGCACCTTTATTTGCGCCGCCTGCTATCAGCCGCTGTTTTCCAGCGCACACAAATATGACTCGGGTACCGGCTGGCCCAGCTTTACCCAGCCGATCAACCAGGACGTGATCGACACTAAGAAGGATTTCAAGTTGATCTGGCCGCGCACCGAATACCACTGCGCGCGCTGCAGTGGGCACCAGGGTCATGTGTTTGACGATGGGCCTGAGCCGACCGGCCAACGCTGGTGCAACAATGGCCTGGCGCTGGAATTTGTACCTGAGGGTGATGACTTTCCGGAACTGAGAGGCTAACTGAATGATTCAGCGACTTTTGATCTTAAGCCTGATTTCGATGGCCTGTGTATCCAGCCTGCAAGCCGAAGAAGCAGTGGCGACGTTCGGCGGTGGCTGCTTCTGGTGTATGGAGCCGCCCTACGACAAGCTGGACGGCGTACTGTCGACCACCTCCGGTTTCATGGGCGGCGAATTATCCAATCCATCCTATAAAGACGTCACGACAGGCACAACGGGCCATGTAGAAGTAGTACAGGTTCGCTTTGACCCCGAAAGGGTCCGTTACGAAGACCTGCTCTACGTGTATTGGCGCAATATTGATCCGCTGACCGACAATCGCCAGTTCTGCGACCGCGGCGAACCGTATCGGCCGGTCATCTTTACTCATGGTGATCGCCAGGCCGAACTGGCCCGCGCCTCACGTCAGGCGCTGGTGGATGCCAACCGGTTTGAACAGCCCATCATCGTGCCGATTGAAACCGCCAGCACGTTCTGGCCGGCCGAGGAATACCACCAGGACTACTACGAAAAAAATCCAATCCGGTATCGCTACTACCGATTCAGCTGCGGCCGTGACGGACGGCTGGAAGACCTCTGGGGCGACGAGGCCCGGGCAGATGAGTTCATCGAGTCGAGAAAAAGCGACAAAGACTGAAACCGCCGATTACAAGGTTTGGGTTTTTACCCACTCCAGTCATAGCCAATCGATACGAACGCCTGGCGGCCGGCCCCTGGAAAGTACCGGAAATTGCCAAACGCGAAATCGGCCCGCTCGGCATAGCGTCTGCCGGTCAGGTTCCTGAGCTTCAGATCGACTGACCAACCGTTGTTCCAGGTGTAGCCGACAAAACCATGCAGCAAGGTATGGCCTTCGTAGCGCTCGGTGTTCGACGCATTCAGGAAATAGTCACCGGTATATTCCATTGCCAGTTGAGCCAGCCAGCCGGTTGCCGCCGGCCGCCAGGTCAGATCCGCGCTGGCCAGTTGACGCGGTGCCGAGTCGACATCGTTGCCGGAGACAATCGCTTCACCGCGCAACGCTCGATCGAATCGGTAGGTATGACGCGCCACGGTTCCCCGAGCCCCGAGCAACCAGTCGGGCGCCAGTGCAACATCGAACGCAAACTCCAGCCCGACATGACGCGTTTTTCCATCCGACACGTTGAATCCTTCACCATCGCGAAATATGAAGTTGTCCTTGCGCTGCGCAAAGCCGACCAACTCCCAGTCAATCCGTCGTTCAAACCAGGTCTCAGTTCCCCGCAAACCGATTTCAATCGAGTCCAGGGTTTCGGAATCCAGATCGGCAACGTCCTGACCACGCTGCAGCCGATACAGCTCGGTTGCCTGGGGTGCACGATAGCCACGTGCCACGCGTAGCCAGGCCGTGCCGTTTTCAAAGGGTCTGGTCAACGTCAGCTCGGGTGCGAGATTCGCGAAATCGTCATTCCGATCCGCCGGGCGGTTGTACAGGCAGCCGCCGAACCCGCAGGCCTCGCCCCGGTCGTTCAGATTGCCGGCCTCCAAATTGTTCTGGTACTCGTAGCGAATCCAGTCTGCGTGTAAACCCGCGCGCAGCGACCAGCGGTCATTCAGATTCCAGTTACCCGCTACATAGCCGCCGACACGCTGTCCGAACACGTCGTAGTCATAGTGCAATCCGACCGGCCTTGTTGCGACCAAAAATGCCGAGCCTTCGGCAGGCTGGTCCTGGCGCTGGAACAGGAAACCGTCGAACAATTCCGCGTCCAGGCCCCAGTCCAGCTCAAACGAATCAAACATGCGGCGACTGTCGAACTGCAGCCCAGCCGAAACCTGGCCGTTGCGTTCCAGCGGTTTGCCGGGCAGGAAGTGCTGCAAAAACGTCATGCGGGAACGACGCGCAAACAGCGTCAGGCGGTGTGCCTGCCATTCAACGCGGTGAATCAAGCGTATTGCAGAGCCCTCCCGAAAGGCTTCTGGATTGTCGTTATCGCCGCGCCGGTCCGGGTCTCGGAACGCATCCTCGCCGATCAGAAAGCCGGCCGTTTCCTGGTCCAAATGTGCCGCCGTCAGAATCGTGCTGTGGCGAGCACGGGCCGTATCGATCTGATGGTGAGCGGTCACAAATCCATGCTGGTAGCCCTCATCCTGACGAAAACTGCCGCTGTCGGTCAGATTGGCGTCCAGCGCAAGCGCGCCCGAGGCTTCCAGGTCCAGCGTGGCCGATGCCTGCAGCCGCGTGTAGTCCTCACCGCCGGCTTCAACCCGAACCGCGCCCGGCAACCCTTGCCGATCCGGTACGCGGGTGTTGACGTCAATCACCCCGTGCAGTCCGCCCGAGGCATGGCCAATGCCACCCGGCCCGCGCAGCACGCTGACGCTGGCCGCCTGCAGCAAATTGACCTCGAACAGGTTATTGATATTGCAAAAACCAGGCGGCCGAATCGGCACGCCCTCTTCCAGATACAGCAAACCGCCACACCCTCCGGCACCGGTCAACAAGGGTGAGCGAATCGCAGTCAAGTGCTCCTGACCACTGCCGCGCGTCACCCAGGCACCCGGCACACGACTGAAGATCTCGGTTGGATGGCTGGGTCGAATGGGCGCGAGCGTTGCAGCGCTTAGTCGTGCAACCGACTCACTGGCCTCGGCTGACAGATCCCGGGCCTGGACACGAATGGACGGCAGATCGACCGGTCGATGATCAATTTCGGACTGGCTGGTGACCAGCGCGATCTGCAAGGCAAGAATGCTGAACATAAGGACTCAAATAATCAATGAATGGTAATTCGCCGGGATGTAACTCGTACACGTGCCAGTCTAGAGGGCTTTGCGTGAAAAACTCAGGGACCAGGCGATGCCTTATTTTCGATCACAGGATGAACTTGATCACGCTTTTCCGCTGGCCACGCGCACAGCCTGTTCTTGGCGCCGGAGTCGGGCCAAATAGACGAATGTGATGGCCCCGGCCAAGGTCAAAAAAAGCGGGAAAATCAGCACGTAGCGACCCAGACCCGGTTCGATCGATTGCAGCCATTGGTAAATTCCAACGCCAATGAGCGGTGCAATGAGGCCGCGCACGCCGGTCAGGCTTACGTGAATACCCATATACAGCGTTGATTGGCTGTCCGAGGCAAAATCGTTATGGCCCAGGTTCCAGCCCAATTTACCGCCGGCAAACGCCGCGCCCATGGCAATCGCACCCAGCCAGAACAGCCATTCCGCCCGGGCAATGGCGCCGAGCATGAACAGCAGCATCGTGATCACGAACATCCAGGAATGCCAGGCGCGATAGTCCAGGATGTGGACTTGATCGAGGCGCTTGGCCCAGATCGGCGTCAGTAACGACACCGCCAGCAGCGGGATCGTGGTGGTAATCAGCACTTGTTTCAGCTGGCTCATGCCCAATTGTTCGGTCAGGATGACAACCAGCAGCGCGATGACCATCAGATTGCCGGAGCCGAACACGAACATCGTCATCATGTAGCGTCGATACCAGAGGTCGGACTTGAAGACCTCAACCACGTCCGCAATCCGCAGCCCACCGTCCGATCCTTCGGCGATCTCCTGACGCAACAATCGGCCATGCCCGCGAACGCTGAAGCGGCGATAGCGCCAGGCTGCAATCAAGCCGAACAATCCGGCGGCTGGAAACAACCATCGCCAGGAGGCTTCCTGCCATTGCATGGCCAGGCCAACCAGGCCGGCAGTCAACGCCATGATGATGGAATAAATCACGGCAATCCGGCCGGTGATGGATGCGCGCACGTGTCGGGGAAAATTGGCCCGCCAGATCGCTGCTCGCAATGTGACCACACCCGCAAAACTCAACCGGCCAATCACCATGATCGAAGCCAAACCGATCAAACCGAACGCGGATACCGGCATGAATGCCAGCAACAACGCCGAACAGGCGGTCAGCGCCATCAGACTCGCGACCCAGCGTGACTTGTGTCGACCTTGCGCAATCTTGGCGAACCACAGGCTGGCCACATTGGCCAATGCCGGCGCCCCGGTCACAATCGCAACGGCCAGATTGACCGTGGCCACGCTGGCCACATCAGCAAACCCTGACTTGACGATCACCCCAAGCAACCCCCCTTCGAGCACCCCCAGCGTCACGGCCAGCAGGCCATTGACCTGAACCTCGCGAGGCATCAGGGTTCTTGCTATATAAGGAATGGTGTTTTGAGGGTTAGCCACCCGGCTATTCTAGTGGGTGGTGGCGACTTTGATGTCATGCGGCATTCTTTTAAACGCACGAATGCTGACTATTGCATTCGATTTGATGACGATGCATTGGTCAATTGCAAGAAAATCAACATCAAAACCGTTTCGCCGCCTGATGCGACTCACTGCTTGTCATAACAATCGTGTCTTGCCAAAAAAGTAAGACGCATCAGCCCGCGCAGCGGGCGGCGGAATGCCTTTGACTTACATTCGAACTAGTTCAATATCAGTGATCAGCCGACGCACCCGTACGCAATCATGCACTCGATCTTTCACAATTTATTTCCACTGACCACAAGCCACAAACTCGTAAAATAACCCGATGAATAATTCCGAACCCGAACGCCAATGGCTCTCTGAAACCCTGACCCGCCAGATCCCCCTCGGTCAGGCAATGCAGCTATCCGTCGCTCGACTGGATCACCAGGGTATTGTGCTCAGCGCGCCACTGGCGCCCAACGTCAACGACAAGGGCACGGCGTTTGGCGGTGCATTGGTTTCGATGATGATTCTGGCCGGCTGGTCATTGCCGCGCGTTTTGCTGCGACGTCACGACCTGAAGGCCGAACTGGTGATTGGCCGCTGCCAGGTGCATTTTTCCAGCCCCGTCGATCAGGCTTTTCAGGCGGTCTGCGAATGGCCAGAACAGGCTGCAATCGATCATTTTCTTGAACGCCTGCAGCAGCAACACAAGGGCTCGATCGACCTGAGGCCCAGAATCGTCATCAACGATGAAGTGACCGCAAGCCTGATGGCGCGCTATGTCGCCGTTGCCTGATTGAGGTACTCTTAGAAGAAGTTGACCATCGTGAAGCGGAAACTCATGCGCCTGATCAAACTGCTGATTGTTGTTGTACTGGCCCTTGGATTGTGTGCCTGCGCCAGCAGCAACAAACGTGACCGTACCGAAACCGAAATCATGGACCAGTACAGCGCACTGGTGCGCTGGAGTCAATTCGACGCCATGCCCGACTACATGCATCCGGAATGGCTGATGGAGAACCCGGTTCGTGATTTGGATATCGAGCGCCTGCGGCAATTTCGTGTCACCGGGTATCGCGTGCGACAGGTCATCTCGGTCGATGAAGGCAATGGAGTAGACCGCGTCATTCAGCTCAGGCTTTACCATATCCACACGGCCAGGGAGCGTGAAATCCAGTATCTTGAATCCTGGCGTTGGGATGAGGAGATGGAACGCTGGATGCTGCATTCCGGTTTACCCGACGTGACCCAGGCGCGATAAGGCTTCACACCAGTATTTGCCAGACCAGGGAGAACAAAGCTCATGCGAACGATCGCTGTATTGAATGCCAAGGGCGGCTGTGGAAAGACCACATTGGCAACCAACCTGGCCGCAGCACTGGCCTGGGAAGGCTATGACGTCGCGCTGGGTGATCTTGACCCACAACAATCCTCTGCTGACTGGGGCGCGCAACGTCCAGAGGAGTATCCGGCCATCACGCACATCAATTCTGCCGATGGACCGATTCGAGCGTCCAAAGGCACGGATTTTCTGATTCTGGACTCGCCGGCCGGCATTCACGGTCCAGAGCTATCGCAGCTTACGCGTCGTGCACAGACGGTACTGGTGCCGGTGCTGCCGTCATTTATCGATATGCGTGCCGCGCATCGATTCCTGAGTCATCTGTTTTCATTGAAACCGGTCGCGACCGGCGATGCAAAAGTTGGGTTGGTGGCGAATCGCGTCAAACCACACACGATTATCTACCGCGAACTGCGCGGCTTCCTGGACGATTACAAGGCGCCCATCGTCGGCCATCTTCGTGATTCAATGAACTACGTGCGGGCATTCGAAAGCGGCTTGTCGGTTTCCGACCTGCCGGCCTATCAGGCGCAGCAGGACTGGGACGAATGGTCCAGGGTACTGGGCTGGATTCACAGCCGAAAATCGCGGGGAAAAGCGTAACGGATCTGTTTACGCAGGTGCTAACCCGCTGGGCAGATCCGAATTGAACCGCGCGAACTTCAACCTCAGAATTCAGCGTCGCCGCCGCGCAGTCGACGGATAAAGGCTTCACGCTCGGCATCCGTCACGCGTGCAGGACGTTCAAATTCCACGGCCTGCTGCGGCTGGTCCGGGTTCAATCGAATGCCCCAGAGCGGTCGTTCGCTGGCCGGATCAATTGCATAGCGGAAATCACCGATGAACCAATCGTCCTGCGTCTCGTACGGAAAGTAGCGAAAGGTCCAGCGATCGGAAAAATGTTCGAATCGTTGCATGTCGCTGGCAATCCGGCTGTTTTCAGGCAAGCGCGATGAAGAAATCCGCTCAACGACCGAACCCGGCCAGACCTGCGCTTGTTGACCGGGCACAATTCGGACGGCCAAGCTGTGGAATTGCTGGCCGTCATCGATCAGCCCTCGCCAGAGAATCAGGTTGGCAAAGGCCGGTTTGGCGACGCTTCGTTCAACTGAAATCCCCTGAGCTTCTGCCCACTGGCTGAGCATCTGCTCGGCTCGATCCTGCTGGAACCAGCCCAATGCCAGATAAAACGCCGCCCAGAGCCCGGCAGTACCGGCGATGAACCGGCTGTTTCTCCAGATCGCAATGCCCAGCAGAATGGCGAGCGGGACACTGAACAAGGGATCGATGACGCTGATCATGTTCCACGCAACGCGTTCATCGGTCAACGGCCAGTACAGCCGGGTGCCATAGGACGTGGCGGCATCCAGCACGCCATGCGAGGCCATGCCGAGCAGTGACCAGAGATAAACACGCGCGAAAGACGCTGTTGCCGACCCCTTCCAGCGCTGCAGCCGACGAAGCGCAGGCCACAGAATCAGCGCCACCAGGAGGCTGCCGATCGGAATGAACGCGAGTGCATGGCTGAAGTGACGATGATATTCCAGTGCCAGCAGGCTGTCGGAGGGAGACCGGATCAAGACATCCAGATCCGGGGCCATACCCGCGACCACGCCCACGGCCGCCGCCCACTTCATGTCGCGCTTCCGGCAGCCGGCCTGAGCACACAATGCGCCCGCCAAACCTTGTGTCACTGGATCCATCTGAACTGCTATCCTGCGCGTGCTAACTTCAACAGTGTATGCCAGCCATGTTACGAACGCTCATCAACTTGGGTTTGCTCTGCGGTTTCGCTTTGTTGCTCAGCGCATGTGCGAGTTCGCCCGACTGCGACTCGGCTGCGCGCAGTGCCAAAACCGATGGCGCGCAGGGCCGACCGTTGCCTCAGGCTATCGATACCGATTGCAGGACCGACGTCGAACAGGCCTGGGAACAGGGCCGGGAAACCCTGTGCGCTCCGGAACAAGGTTTCAAGACCGGTCACGCCGGGCAAAGCCGGCCTGCGGCATGTAGCGCTGGCGCGTATCAGCATGCCTTCGAGCTTGGTGCTTTGCTCTATGAAAAGCAGTCGGAGCTGGCCGCCATCGAACGCGAAATCGAGCAACTGTCTGGCAGTCAGGCCCAGCCCGCTGATGATCGACTCAGGGTACTGCGCAGTCGACGTGTCGTCTTGCAACGCGACCTGCCGGATTTGATTACGCTGGCTCAGCTGGAAGGCTGGTTACCGGTGTCCAGCGTGCCGAATTCAGCGGGCCCCTAGATTAACCAGCTGGACTGACCCGCCGGATTAACTTACGAGACTGGCCCACTGGACTGTGGTCTGATCGCGCCCCGCATTCAGCTCTCCGGGGGCGCGCTCAACGTACGAAATTACATCGGTGGTTCGCATAAACAATGTGCCATGACGTCGGGCATACCCCGGCTTGGCTGACTATGCTGGGCAATGGTATTCAACTGCTCCAGCATGCTCAGATACAAGTCCCGACCGAGCAGGCGAGCCATCGCAGGCCGTTGAATCTCCAGCCCGACATGAGCCAGCGCCTGGCCACCCATATTGGCCAGAAACTGCTCAAAGGGGCTGAGCTTGGCCTGGACATACACGGTGGTGAAATCATCGCCGAGTCCGGCCATACGAGCTGCCGCAGCCTTGGCCTGCTTGAGCGTTCCGATCTGATCGACCAGTCCGCGCTCCTGCGCCTGCACGCCCGTCCAGACCCGACCCTGGGCCACGTTATCGACCGCGTCCAGGCTCATGTCCCGGTACTGGCCGACCAGCCCGATGAACTCACGATAGCCATGCTCGATCACGTTCTGAAACGTGCGCTGGGCGGCCTCGGTCATTTGCATGTCGGCGCGGAACATGCCGGACAGCGGTGAGGTGCCGAAGCCATCGGTATTGACGCCAATCTTGGCCAGCGTATCCTGAAACGTAGGGAAGAACCCGAAGATGCCGATCGACCCGGTGATGGTATTCGGATAGGCCCAGACTTCATCGGCACCCATTGCAATCCAGTAACCGCCCGATGCGGCCACATCCCCCATGCTGACGACCACCGGTTTTCCGGTTTCCTGTAACGCCAGCATTTCCTGGCGGATGATTTCGGAAGCAAATGCGCTGCCTCCGCCGGAATCGATTCTGAATACGACGGCTTTGATGTCGTCGTTTTCTGCCGCACGCCGTAACAGGCGGGCCGTGGAATCACCTCCGATCATGCCGGGCGACTGACTGCCATCGACAATACCGCCTGAAGCGACGATGACACCGACCTGGTCAACGCCGAGCTCAGGCGCTCGCGGCACCAGCAGATAGTCGGCCATGGCCATTTGCACAAAGCCGTCCTGTTCGTCTGGCGCACCGCGGTCGGCCATTTCCAGGCGAAGCTCCGGGCGCGATACGAGGCGATCGATCAAACCGGCTTCGAGCATGGCCTCGGCGACATTGCCGTTGGCCTGGTCAACCAGGTCCACCTGTCGATCAATAATGCTGGTGACTCGCTCCATCGGCATGCCGCGGTGGCGGGCAACCATCCCGAGATATTGCTGCCAGAGATCGCCGATGAAGAATTCAGCGGCCGCTCGATCGGCTTCAGACATATCGTCGCGAATAAACGGCTCCATGGCCGATTTGAATTCTCCGACCCGGAACAGATTGACGTCGACGGCCAGCTTTTCCAGCCCCTCGCGATAGTAGTTGCGAAAATATGAAAAACCCTCGAGCAACACGATACCGTCGTGATGCAACCAGATCTCATCAGCCAGCACGGCCAGCCCGTACTGCGGTTGCGTGAAAAAACTGCCGTAGGCGACAACCGGCTTGCCGGATTCGCGGAAGGCGTCGAACGCAGATGAAAGTTCCGTCATCGTGCCGGGCGAAACGCCCAGCAGCTCACGAGTATCGAGCATGACCTGAACGATATTGTCATCCTCGGCCGCCAGTTCGAGCGTGCGCAGAATATCGCGCAGGCGGGTTTCGGGCAGCTGCTGACCCAGCGCCTCGTTCAACGCCCGCTCAGCCGGTGTGCCGGTCAATTCCTCGACGATGAGGCCATTCGGATTGATCACCAGGGTGGTGTCCGGATCAACCGTAATGGCATCACCGGAAAAAAACAGCGCGCGCAGAATCAAGGCCAGCACAATCAGAAAAAGAATGTTGAACACGGCCATCCGGAATGCGGTAATGCCGTTCCAGAAACCCAGCCAGATTCGAACCAGAATATTGCGGGATGAAGCTTCGGTCATCAGATAGTCCCTTTTGTAAGAACGCTGTAATTTGGGAAGAATAGCGTAAATGATTACGATGAATGCAGCCGATGACAAGGGCCAGAAGTCAGCCTTGCGCGCTTTTTCGCAGTACAGCGCAAAGCAGGCAACCGGACGGTCATTCGCGGCGCTATCGATTCAGATCAATGGAATAGGTCTCGGTCTTCAGCGCTTCTGTTCGACGCCAGAAGCGCGTGCACATCAATACGGCCGCGACGCACAGGCCGACAATCATGCCGTACCACATGCCCTGCGGACCGAAATCCTCGCGAAACGTCAGCCACCATCCGGTGCTCATGCCAATCATCCAGTAGGACAGAATGCTGTATACCATCGGCAAGCGCGTGTCTTTCAGGCCCCTAAGCGCGCCAGCCGCGGCGGCCTGCATGCCGTCTGCAACCTGGAACACGGCGGCGAGCAACAGCAGCTGGGCTGCCAGCTCAATGACGTCTCGATCGGGTGTATACATCCGCGCGATGGCCTCGGGAAACAGCAGCATGAACATCGCAGAACAGACACCAAACAGGATGGCAATGCCGATTCCGACCAGGCCAGCCATGCGGGCGGCTTCGGGATCGCCACGACCCATGGCGTTGCCGACACGCACGCTGATGGCACCGGCCAGTCCCAGCGGCACCATGAACGCCATCGAGGCAAAATTGATTGCCACCTGATGCGCAGCGATAGGAAGCGCGCCCAGCGTGCCGATCAGCAGGGCAGCGCCGACAAACAGGCTGCCTTCGAAGAAAATCATGACCCCGATCGGCAGGCCGATTTTCAAAAAACCCTTGATTTCGGTCCAGTTCGGCCGACTGAAACGGCTGAACAGTGCGAATTCACGATAATGGGGTCGAACCTGGATGTACAGCGCCAGTGCAAACAGTTGAATCCAGAACACGATGGTCGTGGCCCAACCGCAGCCAACGGCGCCCATCGCCGGCAAGCCCAACTTGCCGAACATCAGCATGTAATTCAACGGAATATTCAGCGCAATGCCCAGGATGCCGACATACATGGTCGGCCGGGTCATACCCGCACCTTCGGAAAAAGTGCGCAAGACCAGCATCAGACACAGCGCCGGCGCGCCCCAGGATATGGCGCGCAGGTATTCGATCGAAAGGAGGGCTACCTCGGGCTCGACATCGAGCCACTGCTTGATCCATTCGACGTTGCGCATGACCACAAACATCATCAGCGACAGTACCAGCGCAACCCACATGGCCTGACGGGTCGCTTCACCGGCCTGCGCGCGCCGGCCTGCACCATCATATTGGGACACCACAGGCGAGACCGTGATCAGCACGCCAATGACAAACAACAGGCCCGCGGCCCATACCGAAGAACCAATCGCAATCGCGCCAAGATCAATCTGCCCCAGGCGACCCGCCATCACCGTATCGACAAAATTCATGCCAAAGCTGGTCAGCTGCCCGATGACCAGCGGCAATGCGAGCACGATGGTGCGGCGGATTTCAAAGCCGAGGCCCTGACCACCGGGCTGGGGTGCTGCAGGTGAATTCAAAGACACTTCATTATCCTGTATGCGCCGAGACGCCTCAACGCAGTCTAACTGTCAATACTATGCCCAATTCAGGCCAAAGTGACCGGTGTGTCCTATTATTTTCAGGCCGGCTAGAGCACTATCCGGCGCCGTAGATCGACTCCAGCCAGGCATAGACGGCACGGATTCCCTGCGCTTCACCGCCCGCCGGGCGCCCCGACCGATTGGACACATTCCAGGCATACACGTCCAGGTGCATCCAGTCGATGTCCGGCTTGACAAAATGGTCCAGAAACAGCGCAGCAGTCAGGCTGCCGCCGAACCTGGAAGTGCCGCTGTTGGACAAGTCAGCCGTGCGCGGCTGGATCTGCTCGCGGTAAGGCTCGTACAGCGGCATGTGCCAGAGCGGATCGTCGTGCTCGAAGGAAAGGTCCTGCAGTTGCCGGGCTGCCTGTGCATCACGCGCATACAACGGCGGCAGGTCTTCACCCAGTGCGACGCGCGCGGCGCCGGTTAGCGTGGCAAAGTCGATGATGCGTTCAGCGCCCTGCTCTCCGGCCAGCGTCAGTGCATCGGACAGCACAACACGACCTTCGGCATCGGTATTGCCGATTTCGATCGTGGTGCCATTGCGTGTTCGTATGATGTCCGACGGGCGATAGGCATTACCGGCAATGGCGTTCTCGACCGCCGGAATATACACCCGGAGATGAACCGGCAGTGCAAGCCGCATGATCAGTTCGGCGAGGCCAAGTGCGTGCGCCGCACCACCCATGTCCTTTTTCATCAACACCATGCCGGAACCACCCTTGATGTTCAGGCCACCGGAATCGAATATCACGCCTTTGCCGACCAGCGCCAGCGGCGGATGATCGGCCTGGCCCCACTGCATGCAGATCAAACGCGGCGCCCGGCTGGAGGCTTTGCCAACCTCATGAATGGCAGGGAACTCACGTTCGAGCTCGTCACCCTGAATGACCTGGATGTCTGCCTGGTTGCGCTCGGCCATCTCGTGCGCAATTTCAGCGAGCTCGGCCGGGCCCAGATCATTGGCCGGCGTGTTGACCCAGTCGCGCACTCGAAAGCTGGCGTCACGAAAGATTTCAACGCGGGAACGGATCGAATCCTCAACGACAAGCTGACACGAAAACGGATCGGCAGGCTTGTAACGATCAAACTGGTAGTGGCCGAAACACCAGCCCAGCGCCAGTTGCTCAAGCTCAGACGCGCGCTCGACGGCATCCAGATGATAGCGGCCCTCCGGCAGCATAGTGGGCAGGCCACTGAGTGTCCACAAGTCCGGGCGACCCTCGAAACCGGACAGGATCAGACCGGGTCTGCCGGACTCATCCGGAATGACGAGGTGCTGGCCCGGCTTGGCCTGAAAGTCATTGCTGATGGCCCACTGTCGTTGAAAATCGGATGCCGATTGCTGCCAGCGCACCAGCGCTTCGGCATCGACAAGCTGAATCGGACAACTGCTTCGTTCGCTCTTCGGGCTGGTCAGCATCGGGCTATCTTCCTGTTCGTTTGTGATCGTCGGGTCATGTCAGCACTACAGTTGCTCACGCATGCGAGCAAGCAAGGCCTTCAATGCTTGAGGTACACGCGGCTCGAAATCGGTCAAGTAATCCTCGAAGGCCGACAACTCCTGGCTCCATTCATCGGCTTTGATCGTCAACAGCGTCTCCATATCCGGCTGCTCCGATAGTCCTTCCAGGTTGACTGCGCCCGGCTCGGGCAATAAACCGACCGGCGTATCCACTGCGCCTGTTGCGGACTCGCCGTCGGCAGCACTCCGCTTCAGGATCCACTCAAGCACGCGCAGATTCTCGCCAAAGCCCGGCCACAGGAACTCGCCTTCCGGGCCGCGCCGGAACCAGTTGACCTGGAAGATCTTCGGCGGATGCCTGAGCTTGGCTCCGACATTGAGCCAGTGCGCCCAGTAATCGCCAAAGTGATAGCCGGCAAACGGCTTCATGGCCATTGGATCACGCCGCACCACGCCCACTTTGCCAGTGGCCGCAGCCGTGGTCTCCGACGCCATCGCCGCGCCCAGGAAGGTGCCGTGCTCCCAGTCGCGCGCTTCGAGCACCAGCGGTGCCAGTGTGGCGCGACGACCGCCAAACACGATCGCGTCGATTGGTACGCCACGCGCATTTTCGGCCTGGTCGCTGTAGCTCGGGCAGTTCTTGATGGAAACGGTAAAGCGCGAATTCGGGTGTGCCGCGGCACCATGGGCCGGGTCGTATGGACGGCCTTGCCAGTCGCGCACCGGTATGCGCTGATCCAGCCCTTCCCACCAGGGCTCGTTGGTATCGGTAACGGCCACATTGGTAAAGATGGCTTCGTGGTCCAGCATGCGAAGTGCCGTTGGATTGGTGGACTCGGAGGTGCCGGGCGCTACCCCAAAGAAGCCGGCTTCCGGATTGATCGCATACAGACGACCATCCTCGCCGGGATGCAGCCAGCAGATGTCATCACCCACGGTGTGCACTTTCCACCCAGCCTCCAGATACGGCTTCGGCGGAATCAGCATGGCCAGGTTGGTCTTGCCACAGGCCGAAGGAAACGCCGCGGCAATGTAGCGGGTTTCACCGGCCGGGCTTTCGATCCCGACGATCAGCATGTGCTCGGCCAGCCATCCTTCACTTCGAGCCTGGTGGCTGGCGATACGCAGTGCGTGACACTTCTTGCCGAGCAGCGCATTGCCGCCATAGCCGGAACCATAGCTCTGGATTTGCAGCTCCTCGGGGAAGTGCATGATGAAGCGGCGATCAGGATCCAGTTCGCCGGTCGAATGCAGACCGCGGACAAATCGCCCTTCCTGCTCGATGCGTTCCAGTGCAGGTGCACCCATCCGGGTCATTTTGCGCATGTTGGCCACTACATACGCGCTATCGGTGATCTCGACGCCCAACCTCGACAGCGGTGAATCAATCGGCCCCATGCAATACGGAATCACGTACAGCGTGCGGCCCTTCATGCAACCATCAAACAAGGCGTCCATCTTGGCGTGCGCCTCAGAAGGTGCCATCCAGTGGTTATTCGGGCCTGCGTCCTGCTCATTCGCCGTGCATACGAAGGTCAGATGCTCAACCCGGGCCACATCATTGGGATCCGAGCGGTGCAGATAACATTCAGGATGGGTTGCCTGGTTCAACTCAATCAGGTCGCCGGTATCCAGCATTTCATTGACCAGGGCGGAATATTCTTCTCCACTGCCATCACACCAGACGATCCTGTCCGGCTGGGTCATATTGGCCACCTGGTCAACCCAGTCTGCCAGTGCTTTCAATTGTGTTGTCATACGTTAGGTTCCAAGGCGTATTAATTTCGGTCATCCGGGCCGGGTACGAACATCAGGCCCGATCCAGCAATTCGAAAGGCGATTACCCGGGCTCGAACGCTGGCAGTCTGGGTGGCACGAGCGCAAGTTCGGGCCGCAGGTATTCGGGCAATCCATGAACATCGTATGTCGGGTAATGTTCCCCCCGAATCAGCGGTTCGAGATACGCACGCGCCCTGGGTGTAATACCAAATCCATCCTCGCGGATGAAGTCATCCGGCATCTTCTTTTCATGATTGGCAATCGCAGACAAGGGCGCGCGCGCAATCTGCCAGCGGTAGGGCTCATCGCTGAGCCGCTCGATCACCGGCATCTGCCCGGAGACACCATCCAGGGCCATGTCCACCGCCGCCCTGCCGACTGCATCGGCATGCTCCACGTCGGTTTTCGAAGCAATGTGTCGAGCCGAGCGCTGTAAATAATCGCTGACGGCCCAGTGATATTTATAGCCGAGCTGCTGCTGAACGATGTTGGCCACGACTGGCGCTACACCGCCCAGTTGCTTATGGCCGAATGCGTCGGTGGTGCCGGCATCAGCCAGAAACTGGCCGGCAGCATCGCGTGCGCCCTCGGATACGACCACCGAGCAGTAGCCATGTTGCTGCACGGACTGTTCGACCGCAGCGCAGAAGCGGTCCTGCTCGAACGGCACCTCGGGAAACAATATGATCTGCGGCGGATCACCCTCGGCGCGTTGCGCCAGTCCCCCGGCGGCGGCTATCCAGCCCGCATGGCGTCCCATCACTTCCAGTATGAACACCTTGGTCGAACTCGAAGCCATCGCCATGACGTCCAGACTGGCCTCCATGATCGAGACCGCCACGTATTTTGCAACCGAACCGAACCCCGGACAATTATCGGTAACAGCCAGGTCATTATCGATGGTTTTGGGGATGCCGATGGCCTGCAATGGGTAGTTCATCTGCTCGGCCATCTGCGCGACTTTCCAGGCCGTGTCCGCAGAATCATTGCCGCCGTTGTAGAAAAAATAGCCGATTTGATGAGCATCGAAGACTTCAATCAGGCGCTCGTATTCACGTTGATTCGACGCCATCGACTTCAACTTGTAGCGGCATGAGCCAAAAACGCCGCCCGGGGTTTGGGCTATTGCTTGGACGTCTTCATCGCTCAGTTGCGCGGTATCGATCAATCGCTCCTCCAGCGCGCCAATGATGCCGTCCTGGGCAGCCAGCACACCGGCGATTTGATCGGGATGGGCCCGCGCAGACTCAATCACCGCCGCAGCCGTGGTATTGATCACGGGCGTCACGCCACCGGACTGTGCGTACAGAATATTCTTCGCGGACATGGTCGTCGCTGAACTGCCGAAATTCAAAGGCTGTCTAGGATAATCGAAATCGGGTAGGTACCGGGCGCCAAGCCAACCCTTCAATACCCGGGGCCGATCGGAATCGTGGCCAGCGCACTGGAATTCAATATTGACAGTTTCATGGCAGCAGGGTAGTTTTGGTCGTTTGATACTACGAGCACCATCCCTATGCGAATTATTCTGCTTGGCCCACCGGGCTCCGGCAAGGGCACTCAGGCCGCATTGTTGCGCGACCAGCATTCGGTCGTACACATCTCAACCGGCATGCTGTTGCGAGAAGCGGTCAAGAACCAGACCGAACTGGGCCAGCAGGCGCAGCAGTTCATGGATGCAGGTGAGCTGGTACCGGATTCCCTGATGCTGGGCCTGATTGAACAACGCCTGGGCCAGGCCGATGTCACCAACGGCTTCATTCTGGACGGCTACCCGCGCAACCTGAGCCAGGCCGAAGCACTCGACACCGTGCTGAACCGCATTGGACAGCCGCTTGACGGTGCAATTGCAGTCACCGTGGATGAAACCGAAGTGGTCGAACGATTATTGAATCGAGCCAAGCAGGAAGGCCGATCCGACGACACCGAGGACGTTATTCGCAATCGGATGCGTGTGTATGCCGAACAGACGGCCCCGGTTGCAGGCTATTACGATGCCCGTGGACAGCTACGTCAGGTCGATGGCATGGGCAGTATTGAAACCGTTCAGCAGCGGTTGGTCGAAACGCTGGGCACGCTGTAATCAGCCGGCGTGCCGACTGTGCAGTCGGCATTCTGGTGTTTCCAGCCCGGCACTCATCCGAGGCCCTAACCCGGGCGGGGCTTGTTCAGGCCTTGGCGCTGCGGCGAATGGAAAAGCGAAGCACCGCATCGGTCAAGCGCTCGACATCGACCAGTTCGTGACCGCTGCGTTCGCAAAACACTCGAAAATCCAGTTCCGCCAATGGGTCATCCGCGTCCACAAGCAATCGCTCGCCTGGATTCATCTGACTCAAAGCCCGGCGGGCTCGGACCACCGGCTCCGGACAGATCAAGCCCCTCGCATCCAGGTGACAACGGGCTGTTTCGTTGGAATCCGGCATCGTGATTCGGAGGTTTCCTGGCTTGATTGGTCGGCTTGATCGGTCTGATCCACAAAGGACCGCAGAATCCATCATGCCTGATTCACGGGAACAGTACACTGTGCGCTATGCAGTACTTTCAGCCCAAGCCGTCACGCACACCCCAGACTACTGAATCACTACCGAGTCGTATGCATCAATTCAGGCAATTCCGGATGGACCGACAGGCATGAATCAATGGATCGAGACCATTATTCGCATTGCCACGTTCCGCGCCGGGCCCCAGGATCTACCCGGCACGCAGGCATCGCTGTTTGCAGCCATCATTGTGTATGCGCTGGTTGCCGTCACGGTTACAACCCTGACCAATGAGTCGAGTGGCTACGGGCCGCTGATTGCATCGTTCGGAGTCCAGCTCATTCTCGCCCTGTCGGTTCTGATGATCAGCAATCGGCTCGAGCGCTTCAACCAGACCATGAGTGCCTTGCTGGCAACCGGTGCCTTGCTCGGCCTGATCAACCTGCCGCTCTGGCTGATGGCAGAACCACCCATTCCGACCAGCCTGGCCATGCTGATCCTGGCCGGGCTATTCTGGAGCCTGGCCATTGATGGCAGCATCTGGCGGCATGCGCTGAATCGCTCGTTCGGGTTCGGACTGGCGGTTGCAGTGCTGCTTTTTGTCATCAATTTTGTCATCATGCAGCGCTTTGTCACGTCCACTACTCCCGGGTAAACAGGCGGAATCGAACGTTATGAAAATTCATATTCTCGGCATCTGTGGCACGTTCATGGGCGGCATTGCAGCGCTGGCTCGTGATGATGGCCACGAGGTATCCGGTCAGGATGCCAACGTCTACCCGCCGATGAGTACGCAGCTCGAACAGCTCGGCATTGCGCTGAATGAAGGCTATGCGGCCGAACACATTGATCCGGACACCGACCTGGTCGTGATCGGAAACGCGCTGGCACGCGGCAATCCGGCCGTGGAGCATGTGCTGAATGCCAAAATCAAGTACGTGTCAGGTCCACGCTGGCTCGGCGAGAAATACCTGGCACGCCGCCGTGTGCTGGCCGTTGCCGGCACGCACGGCAAAACAACGACCTCGAGCATGCTGGCCTGGATACTCGACCATTGCGAGCAGGAGCCCGGTTTCCTGATTGGCGGTATCCCCGGCAATTTCGGCATTTCTGCACGCGCCGGTGGCGACACCTTTGTCGTTGAAGCCGACGAGTACGACACTGCCTTTTTCGACAAGCGCGCGAAATTCGTTCACTACCGGCCCGACATCCTGGTGCTGAACAATCTGGAGTTCGATCATGCCGATATCTACCCGGACCTGGACGCCATCGAAACCCAGTTCCATCATTTGCTGCGCACCATTCCCGGCAATGGACGCATTGTCGTCAACCAGCACGACGCAGCGCTGAAACGCGTACTGGAACAGGGCTGCTGGACGCCGGTGACCACGTTCGGGATCGAGGGTGAAGTCGAAGCCGACTGGACGGTCAAGCTGCTCGAGCCGGCCGGACGCAAACTGCAGATTCTGCATCAGTCCGAAGCCGTTACCGAACTGGAATGGAACCTGACGGGCCGGCACAATGCAATGAATGGCCTGGCCAGCATTGCCGCTGCAGCCGGATTAGGCCTGGAGCCGACGGAGGTCACCGCTGCATTGAGCCAGTTCCAGGGCGTCAAGCGTCGAATGGAGGCCCTGGCCGAGATCAACCAGGTACATGTATTTGACGACTTTGCTCACCATCCGACGGCCATCCGGTTGACGCTGGAAGGCTTACGTCGCTCGGTCGGTGGCGCGCGCATCCTGGTCGCACTGGAACCGGGCAGCAACACCATGCGCGGTGGCCATCATCTTGATCTGATGGCACCCGCATTGGCGGCGGCGGACTGCGTGTTCATGCATTCCTCCGATGACCTGGCCTGGGACCCGTCCGAAATCTACAACAGGCTCGAAGCCGGCGGCCGCTTCCGGCACAATGTCGACAACCTGCTCGATGACATGCTGGGCGAAGTCAAGCCCGGTGACTACGTGGTGTTCATGAGCAATCGGGGCTTCGGTAATGCACCACGACGTTTTGTTGATGCACTCAGGCAAACAATGGCTGATTAAGACTACAGGATGATCAAGTCATGACCGACCGCTCAGAAGATCCCGATGCGCTGGAACGCATCCCGCTGTTTCCGCTTCCGATGGTGCTGTTTCCCGGCGCGCTGATGCCGCTGCGCATATTTGAACAACGCTACCTCGACATGGTGCGCGAATGCACGCGCAACAATTCGGGCTTCGGCGTGATCAGGCTCGAGCAAAACAAGGACCAACCGCGCGCTCAGCATGCTGCCATTGGCACCGAGGCACAGATCGAAGATTTTTCCACCCTGGACGACGGACTACTGGGCATCGACTGTCGAGGCTGCTCGCGCTTTCGAATCCATCGCACCATTGCGCGCGACGATGGCTTGTTGTTTGGTGAAGTCGACTGGCTGGCCGAAGAAGAGCGCCAGCCGGTTGCAGCCGAATACGGCGCGCTGCAGAGCTTACTGCAGCAAATCATGCAGCAGAAAGAATTGCCCATTGATCCGGATACCGATCCGGGCGAGGCCTCCTCGCTGAGCATGGCGCTGGCCGCCATTTTGCCAATGGACGACGCCCAGGCCCAGGTTGCGCTCGAAATGAACAACCCCAACCAGCGGCTGGGCTACCTGATGGCCCTGATCGAAAGCAATAACGACCGCATGCTCGAAGCATGACGGCAACCACGACATCCAATCGGAATTGACTATGACGACCCTGGCCAATAAAACCCTGTTCATCACCGGTGGCTCGCGCGGTATTGGCGAAGCGATCGCCCTGCGTGCGGCACAAGACGGCGCCAATATCGTAATTGCAGCCAAAACCAACCGCCCGCACCCGAAGCTGCCCGGCACCATCCATACCGTGGCCGAAGCCATCGAGCAGGCCGGCGGCCAGGCGCTGCCGATCCAGCTGGATATTCGCGATGAACAAGCCGTTGCCGAGGCCATGGCGCAGGCGGCCGAGCATTTTGGCGGTATCGATATCCTGGTCAACAACGCCTCGGCGATCTACCTGGCGCAAACGCCCGACGTGCCGATGAAACGCTTTGATTTGATGTTCGGCGTCAACGTGCGCGGCACGTTTGTCTGTTCCCAGGCTGCCTACCCGTATCTGAAACAGTCCGATCACGCACACATCCTGAACCTGTCACCGCCATTGAATATGGACAAGCAGTGGTTCGCGCCACACGTGGCCTACACCATGGCCAAGTACGGCATGAGCCTGTGCGTGCTGGGCATGGCCGAGGAATTCAAGAACGACGGGATTGCCGTTAACGCGCTATGGCCGCGAACCGTCATCGCGACCGCGGCCCTGGCCATGCTCGGTGATGCCGTCAAGCCCGAGAATTGCCGCACTCCGGCCATCATGGCCGATGCCGCGCACGCCATTCTGGCGCGTACGCCGGACACCGCAACCGGCAATTTCTATATTGATGATGAAATCCTGGCCGAAGTCGGCATTACCGACCTCGATCAGTACGCCGTTGAACCAGGTCAGCCTTTACTGCCGGATTTGTTTGTCTGATTGCCATCGGCTCGGCCAATTCGCGGTAGCACGATCCAGAGCATTTTCGATTGATGCCGTACGGTCGGTAGTCGACGTCACCTCATGGCGACGATTCAAAGCCGTCGACGAACAATTCTTCTGGCAATATGGAATTGACGGTAACCTCAAAACCGTCGCCAACCTGGGCATTCACTGAAATCACGACGCGACCGTCCGGGCTGGTAAAGCTTTCGCCGACGCGGAACATCGTGCCCTCGTTTGACCCGAAGTTTCCAGGAGGATTGCTGACATCAACAGCCCAGGCCGGTTCGCTACGGCCCAATTGAACCTGTGAGATGATCACCGCCGTACCCGGCAGATTGTCATCATAGCTTTCGGTGTTTCGAGTTTCGACCGTATACCATTCATTGGACTGCAGCGTTGAAATACGCGCCATTCGGTAATTGCCGGTGGTCGGCGCTGTCATCGGATCGATAATACCGGTGGCTTTCTGGCCCGGCTCTACCGCCAGCAACTCATCGGGCACGATCCAGCCCAATCGATTCTTGTGATACGCCGTATGGTGCTTGCCCAGGCGTCCATAGGGTGAAAAGTTGACGCCGTTTCGAGTGGCCGCGCTCATCACGTCCCACGGGCTGTCATAGGGGTCGGAATCGCCATCGAAGTTATTGGCATGCGGCAAGCCAAACCCATGGCCCATCTCGTGTGCGATGACACCCATGTTCGCATAGGCCCACGGCGGTTCCCAGGTCACGCGCCAGCTCTTCGTTACGCCATCCAGGGTCGCGAATCGGCTTCCACCCCAGGCACAGCAGCCAATGCGGGCGTTGAACATCTGGTTGATTCCCGAAAAGGGCTCGCCACCATTTGCAAAGTCAATGAACGGATCGGCCGCTGCAGTGCAGTCCTCGAACAGCCCGGTTCGATCAAGATTGCTACCGCTGTTCGGGTCGTCAATATAGGCCGAACGATTTTCTGGCAGCACGACCCAGTCAACTGCGGTGCTGCCCTGGATATCGATCGCATTGTAGGATTGCGCGCGCCAGTAGTCGTCCAGGCCGCCAAATGCATTTTCATACATGCCCTGAAAATAGGCCAGGTCTTCGGGCTCGTCATTGATATCGGCAAATTTGCACAGTATCGAAACCCAGGGCTGCGAGCCGAACACTTTCGCTGAGCCCGCCCGTTGGCCCTCGAGCAGCGTTAAGGCATGAACACGCGCACTACCCGTCGTCGAACGTGAATGGCCCGACCATTCCGCGCCGGGCAGATACGCACGCACACGAAGCCCGTTCCAGGCGACAAAGCCGCCGTGAGCCTTTGATAGGGCACTGCTGATGTTCAGGTCGATGACCGAGCCCGAATCGTCGGTCAGGGAATAGGCGATCTGTGCTGGGACCCCGGTGCCGGGCTGTGGATCGCCCCAGACCAGATCCAGCCGGCCTTCGACGGGATTCAATTCGCCGGTCTCGGTTGCAGCAATCTGCATGCTGAGCAATCCAAGGCAAGCCAGCAAGATGCGCTGCAGCCGTCGCTTGCTGGTCAAGTTATTCATTATCACGGTTCAGTCTTCCGTTCGAGCTGGCGTAGCGCCAACCTTAACGGAAATCTGAGTGCCAGCGCAATCAGGCATGTAGCCGGATGAGATGCAGCGCACACTGTACGCCCAAGTTGATCAGTTCATCACAGCCACCGGCATTTCGGGTGGGCGGCGTCAAGCCGTGGGCTGCGTCACAGCGAATGGCTTGTTCGTGTTGTGCCGGTCCGGATCATTGATTGGCATTCAGTCCGAATGACGTTCAGTCGGCCGATGACTGCACCAGGGTCAGCCGGAAGCTGATCGGTACAGCAGGACTGATGGACGACAGACCGGCGATCTCGCGCAGCCGATCCACGCCCGGCAGCAGATCGAACTGACCGGCCGTCACGACAATCGGCTGACTGCTGGTCACCAGCAGCGTGCCCTCATCCAGGCGCGCAACTTCAGCCTGTATGGTTAAGTCGACTTCACGACCGTGCAGATTCAGTCGTGCTTCAGTCGCAACCTGGCCCTGCTGACCGACCGCAATCTGCTGAACCTGCGCCATGTCGATCTGAGCCTCGAGGCTGGCCGTCGGAAACCGGGCCGTGTCAAACAACAAGTCCCGCATACGCTCATCGCGGATATCGATCGCGGTATTCACGCTGTCCAGATCAATCGTCAGTTCAAACTGCCCGTCGCCGCGCAGCGTGCCGGACAGTTGATCAAAGCCATGCACTTCGGCCATGGCGCCGGCCTTGGTCGAGATAAACGACAATCGCGAGGCCGAGTTATCGATCGACCAGGTGCCCGCCTGAGCGCTGGCCAAGCACAGGGTCAAACACAGAAGCAGGAATCCGCCGTATCGTATGGATGAAATCATCTTGGTTCCTCATGCATGAATCATGCTCAACTCTAAGAAATGCTCGTCATCTGCCGGTGAAGAATACAGCACCAACCGAACGGATGCCATCAGCGATCCTGTCGGTCTATCGCCGATACATGCCCGGCCCACTGAATTCATCCAGTCAGGCAAGTCATGGACCGGCCTCACGCCCGATGCAGTAATCTGTTGAGCTAAGTCATCCACTTGCTGAGCCAATCGCTGTGCCAATCGTCGCTGAGCCAATCGCCGACACTGGCGCTGGATTGACCCACCATTGTCTGGTTGAACACCGGTTTTACGTTATAAGACTGCAGGATCAGCACCGATCCAGCCAAAATTCACTGTAAGGAACTTTCATGATGCAACTTAGCCAAGCACGCGACGCACTGATTGCGCTCGTTTTACTCGCGGTCTCTTTTTCAGCCACGGCAGACGATCGGCTCGAGCGATTTGAAACCATTTCCGAGCGCGGCGGTGAAATCTCCCTGGAGCTGATGTTGCGGCAATATGAATCCATGGGTGCCGATCCCGAAGAAATCCGGGCCGTCATGCCCGACATTGAATGGGACGATGAATATCGTGAAGCCGGTCAGTGCATGCTGGACCGATATGAAGACATTATTGGCAATTCCGGCATCGACAACATGCTCGACAGGATGGAAACCTTGTTTGACGAACTGGACCGCGAAGACGCAACATTCGAAGACATGGAAGCCCTCGCCGACATGAACTCGATCGAAGGCGTATCCGATGATGATCAAATTGCCATCATGTCCGACTGCCGAATGCTTGAAATCAACATGCGCCGCATGTCTGAAAGCGGATTTATGGATGCGATTCAGTCGCAGCTTTCAACGATGGACGATAACGGAAGCTAAGCACAGCCCTGAACCCGGCCGTCGCCATGCGCTCGAATCAATGCCGCGCTTGATCAGTAGTCAGGCAATCGGCTCAAAAGCCTCGATACCGCCGAGGCGCTTGCCCACGGCGACAAAGTTCCAGCCAAGCTGCTCACAGGCGAGCTGGTCCCAGATGCCATCGCCGTAATAGGTAATGCCTGAAACCGGCTGCGACAGCGCGGACACCGCGCTGCGCATGATGGATACCCGATCCTCGT
Organism: uncultured Pseudomonadota bacterium; assembly: GCA_937138395.1. Taxonomy (GTDB): domain Bacteria; phylum Pseudomonadota; class Gammaproteobacteria; order Xanthomonadales; family Wenzhouxiangellaceae. Next base: position 1,251 of record CAKZPB010000094.1, on the reverse strand, counting down.
ACTCGTCGGATGTGGCCAGCGGCAGATCGTCCAGCGGGAATCCCGAGGCCTGCAGTTTCAGCGTTGCGGTTGCTTTCCATCCGCCTGTAGCGTAGGCAACGTCGGTATCGCTTGATCGCCGCAATGCCCGCACAAAGTCCAGCGCACCGGGCACTTCATTGAACGGCCCGTGTGTTTGCAGATAATCATCCATGGACTGCACGAACACGCGCTTGACCTGCGCGATCAGCGCAGCTTCATGTGACAGTCCGTTGTCGCGAATGATGCTGCGCAATATCCCCAGATCGCTGACGTGCTCATACGCGGCCCAGTCATCCCGGAACTCGACATCCCCGAGCACGGCCTGAACCGATTCCATATACAGCTTGAAATCCACGTCCGAGGAGTCGAGCAACGTTCCATCAATGTCGAAGACTGCAATAGAAGTCACAGCCGCCTGCGTATCCCTCATTTTCATTTACACGAACCGCCCCGGCATAGATCCTCGAAATCCTGATGACCGCACGCTTGACTGATGCGCTATGCGAAGCGGCAATGATTTGAATAAACCCTCAGGCACCACTTCTTGCGGCTTCCAGCGCCAGCGGAAGATAGTCCGCCAACGACTTGGCTTTGATATCCGCTGTCGAGCGCAGCTTGATGTGACGCCGACCTTTACCGCCACCCTCAAGGTGGCCATGGGGATCAGGAATCCTGGCGCCGAAGGAAAACTCGACGGAGACATGCTGCTTGTAGGCAAACACCCCGCCGAACATCACGCCCGAAGTAAAAACAATACCGCCGTACTTGACTTCCTCGGTTACCGACGGGATGGTCTTCTTGACCAGTTTCCGAACAGACTCAACCAACGAGATTTGCTCATCGCCAAGCAGGCGTAAATCATTCAGGAGTGCTTCAATGGACTGCGCGTTCATAACGGGATGCCTCAGGTTTTTTTACTGATCTATGGTTAACTCCATGCGAGCGGATCGGCTCGGTCAGTGGCGAGCGCCGTTGTGTTAGTACCAAATCCGCTCAACCTCGCATCGTTACTTTAGCATTCCGAATCAGAACATCATCGGCTGTCGCGGTGGTCTGTCATGGCTGTTTTTCAACAACTGAGCTGAATGAGCCGAATCCGGCTGGTCAACCGACTCAGCTGAACGGAATCAAGCCATAGTTCCAGCAAACATTGGTGTTTGGCAGACCAAATCCATTAATTTCCAATTCTCTAACAGTGGGTGTCTATTTTTGAATGGGTAATTTTCTTAT
>CAKZPB010000093.1 GCA_937138395.1 uncultured Pseudomonadota bacterium | reverse complement strand
CAGCATTGATGATTCAAGTGCAGTAGTAAATCAGAAAACCACCCGAGTTTTACTCTGAAAGTTTCATGCTATGTTGCAGAAGTGCAAGATATTAACGCGGGATATTCAGTAATTATCTAATCAATACAGCCACTTGAATACAACGAGGTATGCAAATGGATTGCTATGAAGCAAAATGCTCGAATACTGAATATTGCAACCTTTTGCCAGATATTTATTAGTTAGGCAATCGACATGACAAACTGGTTCGTTTTATCGGCAGGAATCTTGGCAGGCATCACTGCATTAATTCACGTGATTGCGGGTGGAAAGGACATTGCTCGCCCATTGCTGGCGGGATCAGTTGACGAAGTGGTAAAGCTGACCCTGTATGCGTGCTGGCATCTTGTGTCTGTTGCGCTTTTTCTCTCTTCAATCGCCTTGCTCGGGCATGGTGCTGGTTTTTACAATTCACCGGAAACGGTCGCATTTGTCTCCATCATGTGGCTCATGTTTGGAGCCGTGTTTCTTGTGGTCACACTCGGCTTCGCAAATTCCGGGGCGCTTTTCCGTTTACCGCAATGGGCGTTATTGGTTCCCGTTGGCTTACTTGGTTTATGGGGGCTTGCCTGATATGGCGCTCAGCCTCGCTGCCTTCAATCGTTGGACGCCGCGCGATAGAGCCGCGCGGCGCCGGTTAGCTCTAAGTTATGCGCCATAATTGCTGTAGACTTAGATTGTTGCAGTTTGGAACTGCGCCGAAAGCAAGATAGAGGCTTTAAAGAGGCGTCCGTATATTGGTTTATTAATTGAAACCTTTGTGGGTGATTGTTTTATGAAGAAAATGCATCCTTTTTTAATCATTGGGTCGGTGGCCTTTTTCATCACAGGCGTGCTGCACATGGCCGTAGCTTTGCTATCAGGCAGTGCAAGTTTGTCGGTTTGGCTGCCGATCTATATCGTGTGGCTCGTGTTCATGTGCATCGGTCTTACGATTACTGTGCGTTCAAAGCGCCGGATCCCTGAATCAAACGGCTCCTAACAAACTGGTCAAGCTGCTCGCTGCGCTCACTCGGACGTGGAAAAGCTCGCGCCGCTTAGCTATGGACGTTATACGTATTGGCCTTGATCAGACTGAATAGACGCTGTTTTCGGCATTCATTGATGATGGAAATAGTTCTGCAATTAAGGAAAGCTTGAATGCAATATGATGTGAGTAGTCCTGCAGAGTATATGGAATCGCTAGATTCAGACTGGAGAAAAGATAGGCTGAAAGAACTGAGAAATATCATCCTTCAACAAGACCCGGCGATTCAGGAAACCATCAACTATAAAATGCTCTGTTTCAAGTTGAATGATTCCGTCCTCTTTCATCTCAACGCCCAAAGCGCCTACGTAAGTCTTTACTGTGGCAATACGAAGAAAATTGACCCTGATGGAGCTTTGCTAGCCGGGTTGAGCATTGGAAAAGGCTGCATCCGGTTTACCAAATCAAAAACTATTTCTAAAACCCGGATTGCGGAATTTATTGAGCGTGCGGTGGTTCTACTAAAAGAAGGTGAAGATATTGGATGCTGATAGTGGCTAACAATTCACTCAAAAGTGCCAGATTATGACAAAGATAGTGGCGGGCACGATGGATCTTCCAAGCGAAATCATCAAGTCGGCTCCGGCATCGCAATCGGCGTCGGATTAGGTGTTGCGCTGGGCGTTGCGATGGACAATATTGCTGTTGGTCTGTCAATCGGCATTGGGGTGGGTATCGCCATAGGCGCCGGCATGGATGACAAGCATAAAGGCCAATAAATGCTTGCAACCTTGAGAATGCATTGCTTGCCTGGCGCAAAACAGGGCCGGGACAGCGAACACTACGCGCTGGTCCAGGCAATGGCCGCCATTGAAGACGTTATTCTGTTCATCGTGTCTTTGATGAGGTCGCTTGTTGTACAAGATGAAACCGCGAAATAATCCAACATTCGTTGGCGAATCATTTTCACCGTGGACCAAGAAGGCACGCTGGGGAATTGAGCGGTGCGCGCTTGGCTATGAGTATGAGGAATACGTTCCAACACTCAGCGAGCCGGGATTGCGCTTGCGTATGCGGCAATGGTCCGGAACTGTGTCTGTTCCTGTGCTATTCGTTGGTCGACGTGTCTTGCGGAGCTCATGGGAAATCGTTTCCTATGCCAATCACACGGCAGGAAACGCACCTCTGGGAGATATGAACCTAATTGAACCTTGGGACAAGCTGAGTGAAGCCGCTCTGGCAGAAGGTCGGACCCGGGTTGTCAGGGCTGTTCTTAATAACCAATCGGCCTTGGAGGAAGCCCTCCCTCCATTCGTTCCAAAATCGATGCGTAGTTCGCTGCGCTTTCTTGCGCGTGATGCGGCGAAACGGCTGGATAAGAAGTACGCCCACCTCTACCAGCCGGGGGCCATACGAAATGCGTTGGAAGTCACACGGAACGGTTTGAGCGAATCGAGCAACGACTACCTGCTAGGTGAGTTCGGCTATGCCGACATCACGATGGCGGTCGTACTCGAAGTCATAGCGCCGATCGCTAGGACTGAGCCACCGTTGGGTCCGAATACTGAGCGGTGTTGGCACGATCACGAGTTGGCTGAAGAATTTGACGATCTCATACAATGGCGCAATCGATTGGCTGCTGATAGTACAAGAAATTATTCACAATTCCAGCCATCTCAGGCGTAATGAATGTCAGCCTTTAGATTATTGATTTTTTAGCACGGCCTCGAATGCATTGTTGCAACGAACTAGAGTCACGCTGCTCTTTTTGCAGTATTAATAACAGGCAAAGACTAGAATGCTGTTGAAATCATTCGCTTGGCCGCATGGAGAATACGGTGCAAAAATACATTGTTACGAAAGAGGAAATTAGGGCGCATAAAGGCGTAAGAAAGTCTCATTTCCTCAATCAAAACGCTCGCCGAATTAACAAGTCTTTAGGTGATCTTACTGGGATCACCGGATTTGGGTTCCATATCATCGAAGTGGAGCCAGGCCATGAATCGACTGAACTGCATAAGCACTACCATGAAGATGAATGCATCTTCGTCCTTGAAGGGCAGGCCGAAGCAACAATTGGGGAAGCGAAGTACCAGGTGAAAGCCGGTGATTTCATTGGCTATCGTGCTGGTGGTGAAGCGCATCAACTCTGGAACACGGGCCAGTCGGTACTCAAGTGCATTGTGGTTGGCCAGCGACTTGACCATGATGTCGGCGACTATCCTCGTAAAAAAAAGCGTATTTTCCGCAATCAGGGTTTAGATTGGAATGTCGTTGACTTTGCGGACCTATCCGCACCCGAAGCTGGCAAAAAAGCCTAACTGGACATTCTGGCGGTGGGTGCAAATAAGCATTGCCGCCAACAATCAAGATCACTCAGCAAGACCTGCAGCTGGCGTCCTTTCTTTATTGATGCTGCATGATCAGGCATCGGCATTATGTCCACCCAATGTGTCGAAGCCGGTAATGATTGCTGGAACACTCGATAATGAGACTGATAACTATCAGGCACCGGGCGTAGGATAGGCGGACCAGGAGGTCTTGAAATACATCAAGGTGCGCTGCACGCCATCATTCCTGAATGACCGGAAAAAGGCCTTGGATTGATTTTGGCAGCGTCCTGACTCCCCTGCATGGCAATTGCACGATTCGAAGGAAAAGGGCGTAGTGTGCGAGCGCGGCCAATATCTTGCATCGAATCGAATGGCAATCTATTCAATCTCGTCATGTGCGGTGCCTGGATGGCTCACCCAGGACGTCACTATATAAGGAATCAGCTATGGGTCGCTTTGTAATCGTTGCATACACACCAAAGCCAGGAATGGAGCAAGGGCTTCTGGCCGCTGTCGACAAGCACTTGCGCGTTCTGCAGACCGAGCAGCTTGTTACAGACAATCCAGCGTATGTCATGCGCGCGGGCGACGGTACCATCGTTGAGGTTTTTGAATGGCGATCACCAGAAGCCATCGAGCAAGCGCATGACAATCCTTCCGTACAGGCGCTGTGGGCTGAGTTTAGTGCGGTCTGTGAGTACACGCCACTCAACAAGCTGGCAGAGGCTCAGCAAATGTTTGCAGAGTTCGATGCCGTTGAACGATGACTTGCATTTACATGCGCCCCAATACCCCTTAGCCGAGTGAGAAACAGACAGCTTGTGCCAGGCATGAACACTGATTCAGGCCTGTCCATTCGCAGAATGAGCGTGAGCTACGCTGCGGCATCGGTCAGTCATCGGCTGAACGGCTTCAACGTTCAATCTTTCGAACGACTGCTTGCTGTCCCGATCCCCTTTTGCATGGTCGACATGGGTGGTTGAAGCTGTTGAATTCACTTTCGACGACAGCGTGTCCTCGAAGCCATGTCTCCCGGATAAGAAGCGCACGGGTTCTGTTACCTCTGGATATCTTTGCCTAGCGGTACTTGAGTCTCACCTCAATAGAATGATTTTCATAGAGCTGGCAGCCCTTTCCAAAATTTGACGTACGTCAATTGGCAGTGATTGCAGGTGGCCTAGACTGGATTCGTGCCAAAAGCACAAGCTGCCCGAAATGCGATGTCGGGTTGCTGCGCCGAAGATGGGCAAGGTCCACCGACCGTGCCATTGGATGTTGTCAGTACGGCATCGCATGCTCCGAGCCAGCGTTGACATCTGTGAACGCGAGGAGTAGGGTGTAATCACCGGTTCAGTTTTATTTGATACTGGTGCGTCAAGTGGCATTTGCCGATGACGTTTATCGAGTGGGTCTTGCGACCCCAAAGAAGAGGAGAGGAAGTATGGCTGACCTGGACGATCCAGATCGCGTCTGGCCCACCGGCTTGACGATCAAGGAGTCTGAAGAGCTCCATAAACATGTAATTGATGGCGCACGCGTGTTCTTTGTGCTGTCATTGGTTGCTCACTTACTGGCGTTTATGTTCACGCCGTGGCTAGGATAAGGAGACCAGCATGAATCAGGGAAGAATTTGGTGTGTTGTGAATCCTACGGTAGGACTGCCACTGTTTCTCGGAGCAGTTGCGCTGATTTCCTTCACCGTACATTTTGCCATTTTGAACAATACGTCTTGGTTTGCAGCGTTCTGGGGCGGCTGAAAATTCGCCTTCAGGGTTGTACCCAAGCTTCGTGTCCGGCCCCCGGACACGGTTAATTCTGATGCTATGCAACCGGCCTTTTCAGCTGTTGCATAGCATCCATCTTCATGAGGGATCTTCATCATGTTCCCAGTAACTCGCATTTACGAAACAGAGCACGCAGCCCGGGAAGCACTCGATACGCTAGCCAGGTCTGAAGTGCCGATCCGAAACCAATTCGTGATTTACTCTTCTGCGCCGAATGCAGCTGAACAAGTTGATTCGATGATTGATAACGGTGGTGGCATGAAAGGCCACCGACGCGCTATCAAGAATGCACTTGCCAGAGGACGGTCGATTGTTTCGGTGGTTGCCGATTATGGCTGGAGCAGTCATGCTGAAGTCATCCTGAACTCGGCCGGCGCAATCGAGGCAGACAGTCTGCCGGACTTCATGCCCAGTGATCCCGCACCGTTTTCCGATTTGTTCGGGATCCCGCTGTTGAGCCACAGCAAACCTCAGACTCAGTTAGCCGGTTTCAATTCGAGCACGTCGTTTGGCTTCAAGATGCTGTCGAATAATCCGGCGCCGTTGTCTTCGCTTTTCGGTTTGAAGCTACTGTCCAGCAAGCGTGGTTCTATTGCAAAGGGCTCGTCAGTTGAACGCATGTCCAGTAACCCGTCGCCATTGTCGTCGTTGCTGGGCCTGAAGCTTCTTTCCGGTCGACGGGGTTCAAAGGCCAGTGGTTCATCGGTCGAACGCATGTCAGGAAATCCTGCGCCTTTTTCGTCATTGTTTGGTATACCGGTGCTGAGTAAGCGCCGCTAATTCAATGATCCATTCCCTTCAGGCGCGATGACTGAATCCGGATGGCTATAGATGTGCATAGGCGACACCCCAGGGTGTCGCTTTTTTTGACTCGGTGACCTCCTTGCGACGTTCTTAGACGCCATGCAGATCAAGCTTTTGACAGGCCATGTTCGCATCGGTACGCTGCCGTTTGGTATCCGGTCTGTGGGAATCAGGATGCTGGCTCGTGATTCAATCCGTAATTCAAAGACGATGACGTAAACCAGTGATCCGTCAGTTCACACAGAAAGTAACCAATGTCTGGGTCTCGCTAGGCCCCAAGTATCTGCCGTTTGCTGATGTAGCAACGCCGGACCTGCCGTTACGACGCTTGCTGCGACTGTCCCTGTTTCAAGTGACCACCGGCATGGCGCTGGTCTTGCTGGTCGGCACCTTGAATCGGGTCATGATCGTCGAGCTCGACGTGCCGGCTTCGCTGGTTGGCTTGATGCTGGCTTTACCTCTGGTGTTTGCGCCGTTCAGGGCGCTGATCGGACATAAATCCGATACCCATCGGTGTGAGCTTGGATGGCGTCGCGTGCCGTTCATCTGGAAGGGCACCTTATGGCAATTCGGCGGTTTTGCGATCATGCCGTTTGCGCTGCTCGTGCTGGCGGGACAGGGCGAAGCCAGCACGGCGCCTGCGTGGATTGGTCATTCTGCGGCGGCGCTTTCGTTTCTACTGGTGGGAGCCGGACTGCATACCGTTCAGACTGCCGGGCTCGCACTCGCGACCGACCTGACGCCGCAGGAATCTCACGCCAAAGTGGTCGGCTTGATGTATGTCATGCTGTTGCTGGGCATGATGGTCAGTGCGCTGCTGTTTGGTGCAGCACTGCAGGACTTTACGCCGGGTCGCCTGGTCCAGGTCATCCAAAGCGCGGCGCTGATTACCATCGTATTCAACCTGATTGCGATGTGGAAACAGGAAACGCGAGATCCGCCACGCGGGCGCGTGCAGATGCAGCAGGATCCAACCTTCAGTGAGTCATGGGCTGAATTCTGCAAGGGTGACCACACCCGTCGACGGCTGCTGATCATCGGGATTGGCACCATGGCCTTTGGCATGGCCGACGTACTGCTGGAGCCCTTCGGTGGCCAGGTATTGTCGATGTCGGTTGCGTCCACTACACAATTGACGGCCTTGCTGGCGTTTGGTGGTTTGCTGGGATTTGGCTGGGCTTCCCGTCAGGTTGGGCGCGGTGCTGATCCGTACCAGATTTCCCAGCATGGGGCCATGATCGGATTGCCCGCTTTTGCGTTGGTCATGATCTCGGCCCCTACGCAAATGACTTCGCTGTTTCTGGCCGGTAACTTCCTGGTTGGCTTCGGTGGAGCCCTGTTTGCGCATGGCACCCTGACTTCGACCATGAATCGCGCGCCCGAGCAACAGGCAGGTCTTGCACTGGGAGCCTGGGGCGCGGTCCAGGCCACGGCCGTCGGCGTCGCCATGGCCATGAGTGGCGCCATTCGCGATCTGGTCAATTGGCTATGGGGCAGTTCGGACGGGCTCTGGGGCTTGCCTGGGGTGGCGATGGGTTACTTTACGGTGTATACGATTGAGATCAGTTTGCTGTGCATTACGCTGATTGCGACGTTCCCGCTGATGCAGGGTCAGAACCGCAAGCGTTCACTTGGCTCACGCGCATCGATCAACGAGTCTGCAACGGTAGATTGAGCGTAGTCTCGATCGCGCTGCTGGAAAAAAACGTATGGCCATCAAACCGATTCTGGAATACCCTGATCCGCGACTGCGCGAACAATCAACGCCGGTGGATGTATTTGATGCCACCGTCGCCCGGGCAGCTGAAGACTTGATCGATACGCTGCACGCTTCCCGTTCAATTGGCTTGAGTGCGCCACAGATTGATGATCGCCGCCAGATTCTGGTGATGGATCACTCCCAGGACCAGTCTTCACCCGAGGTGTTTATCAACCCCGTTGTGCTCAGCAAGCGACGGTACGGCTTTGTTGAAGAGCGCTGTTTGTCGGTACCCGATATCAAGGCCATGGTGTTTCGACCAACACAGATCAAGATCCGAACGGCAGATATTCACGGCGAGTTTTCAGAGCGTGAGCTGGAAGGCATGCCGGCCGTTTGCCTGCTGCATGAGATGGATCACTTGATCGGCAAGCTGCTGGCTGACCGGATCAACTGGTTCAAGCGGCGCAAGTTACGAAAAGCACTGGCGCAAAAACAAGCGCGTTGACTGGTCTACAGGCAGCAATGCCAGCCGGGTGGCATTCAATTCCTGTCAGTGGCGTAGCGCAACGCACCCCAGGCTGCGCTGATCCAGGCCAGCATCAGCACGCTGCCGCCAACGGGCGTGATGTAGGTCAGCTGTTCAATACCGGTGATGGCCGCGGCATAAATACTGAAACTGAACAGTACGGTTCCCAGCGCAAACAGCCCGGCAGAAATCTTCAGCCATTTGGCCAGTTGATGGGGAACGCCGGCGACCAGCGCCAGACCCAGAGCCAACACCACCAGGGCGCCAATCTGGTGATAGCGAATAGCGGTCATGGTCCAGCGAAATACTTCAGGCTCGACGTTGGGCCGGATCAAGTGCTCGACCGATGCGCCGATGGCGACCGAAAGAAAACCGAGCAGCGCGCCGATAAAAAGTACAGGGTTCATAACGTGTCATTGGTATTGGTTTTCGACCATCTTCCCATCGGCCGGTGAATGCAGCGTTCCAATTTACGACAACCAATTCGGTTAATCTGAGCCATCCCATTGGTGACTGACAGGTACTGGATGGTAATGACGGATCAGTTGTTGTGGACTCTGCTGCTGGCGATCTACGTGCTGGCCATCGTGTTTCTGACTCGATTCCCCTACCACTGGATGACGGCGAAAGGCATGCAGCCCATTCGCGCGGTCTACTACTGCCGGAAAATCATCCACATGGCCGCTGCCGGCGTGCCTTCCTTGTTCGTTCCGCTGGTCTTCACGCACTGGATCTATCCGATGCTTGGCGGTTTTTTGCTGGCCATCTTGCTGTATTTCACGCATGCATCCGGCCGCCGCTTGTACTGGTTTCAGCTCGAAGAAAATCGCAATGACGTTACCTTCGCCTTGATGTGGTGGGTGTCGGTCGCACTGCTGTGGTGGCTGCTTGGTGACCCCTGGCTGGCCATCCTGCCTGCGCTGTTCCTATCGTTTGGTGACGGGGTTACCGGCGTGGTCAGAAACTACTTCATTCGCCGTCGCAGCAAGCATGTGCTGGGCAATCTATTCATGGCGCTGGTTAGCGTGCCGTTGGCCTGGTTCGTTGGCGCTCAGGCTGATCCGGCCTTGCCGGTGTGGGCCGTGATCGCGGCGCTGGTTGCTACGGTCGTGGAACGCTACGAGTTTGGTCCGATTGACGACAATATCCTGATCGCCATCGCCTCGATACTGGTGCTGTTGATTGGATCGGCGCTGGGTCCGCTGGTCTAGCCTGGGGTTCAGCTTCCCGATTTCAGCCGCAACCCGTTCATGGCACGTTTCTGTAGCAGCGTAGGCCAGACCGGGTTCGCCTCACCGGGTATGATCTGCAGTGCCCAGCTTTCGGGCATTACTGCGATGCGATCGTCACCAGCAAAGGCGAGCACGATAGCTCAACCGCGGCGTTGAACTCAGGCCCGTTGATCAGTGCGCGGCCTGGCCCGGCAGGCCATGTGCAAGTCGATGATTTCTTGTTGCATCCCGATGGGCTCGACGGTGCTGATCGTTGTTGTGTACTGGAGCGTTGCACCCGTGAATGCGGGTCTTGCAAAGCCTCAAAGCAATGACCAAACCTGTGGCTTGTTGTAAGATAATTCCAACGCTTTATTTTGGAGAAAAAACATGATTCGACGTTTGTATTATTTCTGTACATTGCTGCTGGTTGCAGTATTGCTGGTGGCTTGTGGCGGTGGCGAGCCCGAATCGGCGCCCGCAGCTGAGCCGGTTGCTGTAACAACCGATCCCGATCCACAGCCCGAACCCGAGCCCGAGCCCATGGTCGAGACGGAATCGGCTGAGACCGACTCGGCATCCGACATGGACGAGATGCCGGCTGCCGAGCCTGATACCAGCGCAAATCCGGTCACTGTCAATGCCGATGGCACGGCACAGGTCACGATTGGCAGCACGGACCTGATGCAATACACGGTCAACGCATTCGAAGTCGACGCCGGCCAGCAGGTCGAGCTGACCCTGGTACACGAAGGTGAACTGCCTATTGACGTGATGGGTCACAACATGGTGATCTTGCCGACGGACGGTGATTACGTTGCATTCAGTCAGCAGGTCGTGAATAGCGGGGGTTCGGTCGACAATGGCTACCTGCCGGAAAGCATGCGGGCCGAAACCATCGCGTATACGAGCCTGATCGGCGGTGGCGAGTCGGACACCATTTCATTCACCGCGCCCAGCGAGCCGGGTGACTACCCGTTCGTCTGTACCTTCCCGGGCCATTTCGGCATCATGAACGGCATCATGACGGTGCGTTGATTGATGCGTTGATAGACGACAATCCCTGCATGCCAAGCGGCATGCAGGGTTATTCCGCGTACTCTGCGCGCAGGAATTTTTCTTCACCGATCATCGATAGCCCTTCAAAAAACGGCACCGGCGGTTTGCCGGTCACCAACCGCGCCTTGTTCAGCAGCGTCAGATCGGAGGCGTAGAAATTTTCGATCAATGAGTCCGACAGCTTGTAGAAGCGCTCCATGACCGTGTAGCGCTTCTCCGGCACGCCGCAGCGAAACAGCATGCGATTCAGCAGTCGAAAGAACCCGGTATCGTTCCAGAACGCCTGCGCATGATTGCGCGTAAACGTCGCCAGTGCTGCGCCGTCCATTGGCCAATGGCTCGCAATGGCATCGGCCAGGGTCATGGCTTGCGGAAGCGAATAGCCCGTGGTGGGATGAAACAAGGCAGCGCGTAAGCCGGCACGCGCGATGCCGGCATTTCGCGGCCAGAATTGATCGAAACGACCGGCCATCAAGATCGGCAGAATGCCGCGCTCTTCGCGCAGGGTGTTTTCGATCGTCCAGTGATGCTCGACCGCATAGTCATCGATGGCTGCTGACAGTTGACTGTCGTCCAGATCGGCACCATCACTGTAGCGCGTATCTTCAATGAGCAGCGTATGCGCATCGAACGGCAACAGGTAGATGAAGCGGTAGCCGTCGGCCTGTGACACGGTGGCATCCATGATCACTGGATGCCGGATGCCATGGGGTTCGCGCGTGGTGACCTCGCGGCCGAGGAATTTCTGAAAACCCAGCACCAGACCATCGGCCCTGGCCTGGCCACGTCCATCAATGACCGCGCTGCCTTCCAGTGTTCGCCCGTCGCTCAGGACAGCATGGGCCGGGCCAAGATCAGTGACTTCAGTGTTGGTCTGGAGTTCGATGTTCCTGGCCTCGACGAATTCGCGTAATGCGTCCGAGGTGATGCTGAAATAGCCCGCCTTGAGCTGACGGGTATAGCTGGGAAATCGAACTTCCTGTGCCGGCCACTGATGTTGAATCAGCGGCGATATGAATTCATGCTGGTCTGCGCTCAGGTCATCTTCATGAAACGACCAGGTGTGGTTGCCACAGATTTCAGGCCCCGATTCCACGATACTGATCCGGGTATCAGGATGTGCTTGTGCGACCCTCAATGCGATCAGGCAACTGGCCAGACCGCCCCCGGCCAGTATCAGATGAGGTGCAGATGAATTCATGCGCCTATTGTGCAGTAATTGGTGTGACTACTCGACGTGAAATGCAGAATCATCAGGGCCTGGCCAGGACGAGTCGATCTGCAGCCGGTAAAGGTGAGTTATTCGACGGTCTCATCACGTTTCATACGGTCGCGGCTCTCGGTTTCAGGGTAGGGTAGTTTCAAATGGCCGTAGCGCACCACCAGCACCGCAAGGGCAAGAATCAGAATGGCTCCAGACAGGCCGATGGTGTACCAGATATCCTGCTCACCGGCCTCGAGAATGATGTAGCGTGCTTTGGCCACCATGGCGATATACAGCGGCATGCGCACCGGCAACCGGCCCGTCCGCCAATACACGTCGATCATGCTCATGACTTCCAGATAGATGAACAGCATCAGGATGTCGGTCAGCAGCACGGTGCGCGCTTCGACCATATTGAGCACTTCGATGCTGGCGGCGATGATGGTCGCGGCAAGCACGATCCAGAGTCCGATATCGCCTGCTACAGATGTCGATGTCCTACCGGCGCGCTGAAGAAAACTGGGCATGTTGGACGAGGCTCCTTCTAGGCTGGATCAAATTGGAAGCAATAATGATATGCAGGGCGTGCTGCCAGCTTTCGCTTGAAAGCATGCCGGTTTGTGCAGCGTAGGGCAATGGCTCGCATCATTTGCGACGCGGCATGCGAAACGGCAGCATTTGTTGAATCCAGAACGAGGCGAAGCGCTGCAGCGACAGGCTTTCATGCACGGCCGTTACGCGCTCTCCCAATAGCTGCGTATTCACCAGAGACCGTGCATAGAACGGCGTATCTTCCCACACGGCCTGCAGTTCGGCTTGCCCATCCTCGGATCGCGTGGGTCGTTCGACCCGCCAGCGGCTGCGCGGCAGCGTCACGCGCTCGGGTGCAGGCAGGGTATTGAGGTGACCGTTCCTGTCGAAATGCAGCGCCAGCGAGCTGCGGCCTCCGTTCACGTACTGCGTGTCGTAGAGCACAACCGGTCCCTGAGTTGTCGATGCGCGTAACCAGAACCACTGTTCGAACTGGTTTTCCAGCGGTTCGAGGCCGGTATTGTGATCCAGATAGCCTGAGCCTTGCCAGCTCAGTTGTGGTTGATTCAAAACCACCTCGACCTGTGCTGACGGCCAGACCGGTGTCCAACGATGGCGCCCGTCCGGATCCAGATCGATCCCCTGTTGGTTACTGACCTTTGGACGTACTCGAATTTGACCGCGCACGCGCCGCGGTAGCGGTGCGGTCCATTCGTCGAGGTCGATGGTCAGCGCATCACCATCCCAATTGAGATTGCTGGGGCCGATCTGCAGCGAGTGTGCGCTGCGATGGACGTCGCCTTTGCCGCGTTCGGTCATGCACCATCGTCCTCCCGGGCCATACAGCGCCACATTGACTGCGCAATGATCGAGCGGATTCGCCGGTCCGCGAGCCCGGGTCCAGAAATAGTAGGGCGAAAATACGCTGCCGATAAACGCAATGATCGTCAGCCCGTGTTGACCGTCATTGCTGATGGCATCGATATACCACCAGGCGTATCCATCGTGTTCTATGTGCTGGTCAAAAACGGGAATCATGGTGCTTTAGTGTTGCTTGTTCATGCAGACTTGTCCAGACCAAAATCCATGGCCGCTGCTTCAGCAGCCAGTCGTCCGGAGATCGCGACCATGGGTATACCCGCGCCCGGATGAACGCTGCCACCGGCCAGATACAGCCCCTTGATCCGGGTTTTGGCGCCTGAACGCGTGAATGAGGCTCGCCAGCCATGGGAAGGCGGACCATACAGGGCGCCGCCTGATCCGGGAAATCGATGCGCGAAATCAGCCGGTGTAGTGCCCACTCGATGCGCCGCTTCCACGTCCAGCTTGAGTCCGCATTGATCCAACAAGCCGGTTACCGCTTGCCAGGTCGAATCGAGCGGCGTATCCGACAGGCAAGGCGCTGCGTTTGTAGGTTTGACTGCAGGTGCGTTGGTAATCATGAACAATCGTTTCAGGCCTGAGTGGGCCTGCTGTTGCCCGCCGGGCCTGGATTCAAGATCACGCGCACAGATGTACACCGCCGGATTGGACGGTACCTGGCCTTGCTTGAAGATATCGATGAATTCCTGCGGATAGTCTGGCGGAAAAAATACGTTGTGATGCTCGAGCTCGAAGCCGGAGGGGCGGGCCAACAGCGAGAACGTGATGGCCGACAGCGAAGCATGGCCGCTGCCGCGGGACGATCGGACTGCCTTGCTCAAATGCTGGCCGAGCAATCCCTGCTGGATGGCCTGCACATCGGCATTGGCCACGACGATATCGGCTGATTCTCTCATCCCGTCTTTGAGCACGATGCCCGTCGCCCGGCCCGCCTGAACCTGTATTTCGTCGACCGGAGCACCATAGACGATTCGGCCACCTTTTTGCTGAACCAAGTCGGCCATGGATTCTGCCAGTCGCTGCATGCCGCCGCGCACCTGCCAGACACCGGCTTGTTCGACGTGCGCGATCAGCATCAGCGTGGCCGGAGCCAGCAACGGACTCGAACCACAGTAGGTGGCATAGCGTGCAAACAGGCCTCGCAACCGCGGGTCGCGAAATGTCTGACCAAGGCTGCGCCAGAGCGATTGAAACGGTTTGATGCGCCAGAGGTCAGTCAGCCCTGCCAGCCCCTGGCTGCGCACCAGCGAAAGCGGGCTCGGTCGCTGGCGGCGCATGAACGAATCCTGCAGCGTCTGATAGACCTGCTGTGCTTTGCTGCAAAAGTCCCGATATCGACGCGCCTCGGCCGGGTCAGAAAATTCGGCAATTGCATGGGCGGATTGATCAATGTCTGCATGCAGATCGAGTACGCCCCCTTGAGGCCAGGCGTGTCGAGCCAGAATCTGACAGGGTTCGAGCTGAAGATGCGCTTCGAGCTGGCTGCCTGCATCGCGAAACAGTTCATCGAAGATACCGCGCATCGTCAACACCGTAGGGCCTGAATCGATGGCCTGTCCCTCAATGCTGATCTGACGCATCTTGCCGCCAGGCTCATTACCGGATTCATACACGCATACATCCAGGCCACGGCTGACCAGATCGAGTGCGGTCGCCAAACCGCCGATCCCTGCGCCGATCACGACTGCTTTAGGTTGGTGCAAGCGTGTGGAAGTGTTCAATCAATAGCCTGTCAGGATTGAATTGAAGGTACGTGTATCATCTCGGACGCTATGGATGGAATCAAAACTTGTTGACGCGCGCTCAATGCTGCCAGTAGTCTACATGAGCTCAAGGGCACGGCTGAACGCGCATTGATTTCTACAGATCCATCCAATTCGCTACACCGCCCAATTATTTGCGCAAACATTTGGACAGCCATGCTGCCGTCATTATCCACCGCAATTGTTGAATGGCTGATCCGTGCTGACATCCGGGACTCTGAGCCATGAGTTCGAAGCGTTGGATTGAAGCCGTTCTGAACTGGCGTGATCGGCTGTTAAGCAACCCTGACTTCCAGCGCAAATCGCTGCGCTTTCCGGTTTCCCGCTGGATTGCACGCCGCCGCATGCGCGCTTTATTCGACCTGTGCAGTGGTTTTGTCTACTCGCAGGTGTTATTCGCTTGCGTGCGCCTGGATCTGTTTCAAACGCTGGGTCAGCAAGCGCAGACTGCGCATCAGCTGGCTGATTCGCTGGCAGTCCCGCCGCCTGCGATGCGCCAGTTGCTGGATGCCGCGGTGGCGCTCCGCCTGCTTGAAGCGCGCAGTGCGCAGCGCTATGGATTGGGACCATTGGGTGCCGCCTTGCTGGGTAACCCATCGGTTGGCATGATGATCGAGCATCACCATGCCCTGTATACCGACCTGATCGACCCGGTTGCGCTGCTGCGCGGCGCGTCCAGGCGCGATGATCTGGCGCAGTACTGGGGCTATTCCGGAAATGCTGATCCCACTTCACTGGCCGATGAACAGACGCGGGACTACAGCCAACTGATGGCTGCCTCTCAGGTCATGATTTCCGATCAGGTGTTATCGGCCTATTCGCTGCGCGCTCATCGACAACTGCTGGATGTTGGCGGAGGTGCAGGCGCATTTGCTTCGGCCGCGATGCAAGCGCATGCTGAACTGAACGCCACCGTGTTCGATCTGCCGGCAGTCGGCGCGCTGGCGCAGCAGCGGTTCGAAGACGACGGACTGACCGATCGTGGCCGGGTGATCGGCGGTGATTTTCTGAATGACCCCTTGCCCCGGGGGCATGACGTCATTTCCCTGATTCGGGTGCTGCATGACCATGACGATGAGCCGGTCAAAAACCTGTTGCGTGCGATTCGAGAGGCGATTCCAGAAGATGGCGTACTGCTGATTGCCGAGCCGATGCTGGAGACTCGGGGTGCCGAACCCGTCGGCGCTGCCTATTTTGCGTTTTACCTGATGGCGATGGGCCAGGGTCGTCCACGCAGCCCTGCAACGTTGACGCAGTTTCTGCGCGAGGCCGGCTTCAGGCATGTCCAACCCAAGCGTACGACGGCACCGCTGTTGGCTCGCGTATTGATCGCCCGGCCTTGATCGAGTGCACTCGGCCATCGCAGGTCGTGTCAAGCTGTAGTGCAAGCTTTTCTACTGTGGGGTTCCCGTGCTACAAAATGATCTGACGAACAGCCTGGCCTCGAATTCGCAGCACCTGGCCGGGTTTTATGCAGCTGGACATCATGCCGTTGGATGTTGTGCAGTTGGCAACGGCCTGCGCGCATGGTAGCCCGGCTTACTACGCATGCGGTGGTCATGACTTCGCCCGGTGCGCTCGAGCTCCAAGAATTGGAGCTGACGCCGCCCGGGCCTGACGATGTGGTCGTCGAGATCAGCTACAGCGGGATCAGCACCGGCACTGAACGATTGCTGTGGACGGGCCGCATGCCGGCATTCCCGGGCATGGGCTATCCGCTGGTTCCAGGCTATGAATCGGTCGGCCGTATTGTTGATGCCGGGCCCGAATCCGGCCGCGAAATCGGGCAGACCGTTTTTGTCCCCGGCGCGCGCTGCTTCGGTCCGGTCCACGGGTTATTCGGCGGCGCTGCCGCGCGATTGGTGCTGCCGGGTGCCCGAACACTGGCGGTTCAATCCAGCATTGGACCACAGGGCGTTCTACTGGCGCTGGCCGCAACCGCTTACAGCGCGGTGTGTTCGCCGGAAGGGGAGTTCAGACTGCCTGATCTGATCGTCGGTCACGGAGTGCTGGGTCGGTTGATTGCGCGCCTGACGCTGGCATTGGGCGGTGCTGCGCCCTCGGTATGGGAGATTGATCCGGCGCGGCGGGATTCGACCACGGGCTATCAGGTCACGGCGCCTGACCAGGATGAACGGCAGGATTACCGGGTGATTGTCGACGTCAGTGGTGCCGATGGCCTGCTGGATACGCTGATTGCTCGATTGGCACCGGGTGGCGAAATCGTGCTGGCTGGATTTTACCAACAGCCTGTTCAGTTCGATTTTCCGCCGGCATTCATGCGCCGGCTGCGGCTGCGGGTCGCGGCAGAATGGCAGCCCGAGCAGCTGGAAGCCGTGGCCGGGTTGATCCGCTCCGGCCAGCTATCGCTGGACAATCTGATCACGGATTGTTGTCCGGCCAATGAAGCCAGGTCGGCTTATGAGCAGGCGTTCAACAATCCAGCCAGTCTGAAGGTGATTCTGGACTGGTCTGCCTTCCACTAACTCAGCGTTCCCGGGTCGAATCAGAAGCCGGCGGGCCGCTCGATCCAGAACGTTCCACACATGCGATTTCGGTCTAAATTGATGCATATCAAATGCCCGGGCTCGCGATCGGTGTATTAATAGTCTATTCCTCGGCGTATTGTCGGGAAAGCCCGCCGTGGGGCCGATTCGCGGAACCGTCCGAACAGGGCATTTGAGAGGAGCTAAGGAGTAGCACTATGGACAACCATGATCACAAGCAGTCGATATCCGGCATGAGCGAGAAGGAGGCCAAGGAGTTCCACAAAATCTTTGTGGTCAGCTTTATTGCGTTTACCTTGATCGCAATTGTTGCCCACATTTTGGCCTGGCAATGGCGGCCCTGGATTCCAGGTCCTGAGGGTTACGCGATGATTGATTCCGCGAGCTCGGCTGTCAGTTCTTTTATTTCATCAATAAGCTAGGAGAAATCATATGTGGCGTATTTGGCTTTTATTTGATCCTCGGAGAGTGCTTGTTGCACTGTTCACATTCTTGTTCGTTCTGGCACTGGTGATTCACTTTGTACTGCTGAGCACCGATCGCTTCAACTGGCTGGAAGGGCCTTCCGGCGCTGCCAGTGAGCAAACCATGAGTGCCGTCACGCAGCCCTACAGCGAAGAAACCGCTCAAGATCATTGGGCGTAGTGTCTCCGTTCGGCGGGGAGGACGGCTCCCCGCTTGATCGGTCAACAATGAACACGTTTATTGAGGTGCAGTCATGTCGATGCTGAGTTACGAGAAAAAATATCGCGTGCGTGGCGGCACTCTGTTGGGCGGCGACCTGTTTGATTTCTGGGTTGGTCCGTTCTACGTCGGTTTCTTTGGCGTCACCACGATATTTTTTGCCGTTGTCGGCACCTTGATGCTGGTTTACGGCGCAGCGATTGGTCCGACCTGGAATCTATGGCAGATCAACATTGCGCCGCCGGACTTGAGTTACGGACTTGGCCTTGCACCCCTCAAAGAGGGCGGCATCTGGCAGATCGTGACCGTGTGTGCGATCGGCGCATTCGTGTCCTGGGCACTGCGTGAGGTTGAAATCTGTCGCAAGCTGGGTATGGGCTATCACGTGCCGATTGCGTTCAGTGCTGCCATCGCAGCCTACATCACGCTTGTGGTGGTTCGCCCGGTGCTGATGGGCGCCTGGGGCCACGGATTTCCGTACGGCATTCTCAGTCATCTGGACTGGGTATCAAACGTCGGCTATCAATACCTGCACTTTCACTACAACCCTGCGCATATGTTGGCGGTGACGTTTTTCTTCACCACGACGTTTGCTCTGGCGCTGCATGGCGGTGCCGTTCTGTCGGTGTTGAATCCCGGTGAAGACAAGCCGGTGGGTACGGCCGAACACATCAATAGTTTTTTCCGCGATATCCAGGGCTATTCCATCGGCGAGCTCGGGATTCATCGACTGGGTCTGTTTCTTGCCATTGCGGCAGGTTTGTTCAGCGCACTGTGTATTGTCATCAGCGGTCCTTTCTGGACACGTGGCTGGCCTGAATGGTGGAACTGGTGGCTTGAGCTGCCGATCTGGTCCTAGGAGTCACCTCAATGATTGAGAACACCAATATTTTTACTCGTGCCCAGGTGCATGGCCCGGCCGATTACGGTACGCCATTGGCCAAAGGTGACTTTGACCGCATCGGTACGCCGATCAAATCCTATTGGATGGGCAAGATTGGCGATGCACAGATTGGCCCGATTTATCTCGGTGCTTTCGGCATCGCTTCGCTGCTTTGCGGGTTTATTGCAATCCAGATTATCGGCCTGAACATGTGGGCTTCGGTCGGATGGGATCCGATCGAATTCGTGCGTCAATTGCCGTGGCTGGCGTTGGAACCACCGCCACCGGAATACGGCCTGAGCCTGCCACCGCTGAACGAGGGTGGCTGGTGGCTGATGGCCGGCTTCTTCCTGACGGCCTCGATCTTCCTGTGGTGGATTCGCGTGTATCGACGCGCCCGCGCACACGGATTGGGCACGCACGTGGCCTGGGCATTCATGGCGGCAATCTGGCTGTACTTGGTGCTGGGCTTTATCCGCCCGATCGCAATGGGTAGCTGGAGTGAAGCCGTTCCATTTGGCATTTTCCCGCACCTGGACTGGACGGCCGCATTTTCGATTCGCTATGGCAATCTGTTCTACAACCCGTTCCATATGCTGTCGATTGCCTTCTTGTATGGCTCTGTGCTGTTGTTTGCAATGCACGGTGGCACGGTGATGGCGACCAGCCGGTTCGGTGCTGAACGCGAGATCGAGCAGGCCTTTGACCGCGGCACAGCATTCGAGCGCGGCGCATTGTTCTGGCGCTGGACGATGGGCTTCTGCGCCAATGCAGAATCCATTCACCGCTGGGCCTGGTGGTTCGCGGTATTGACGCCACTGACCGGTGGCATTGGAATATTGCTGACCGGCACCGTGGTTGAAAACTGGTACCTGTGGGGTATCCAGCATGGTCTGGTACCGCCGTATCCGAATTCCGGTGTGGTGGACCCGGCATCATTGCCAGTACCGGGAGGTGGGCAATGAAAATTGTATTCTGGTTCGGCGGCGTTGCCGCACTGATCCTGACGGGCTTCATGCTGTTTACGGCCGGTTGGGAACGCCCTCCGATTGAGTCGGCACAAACCGGCTTTCGTGGCACCGGCATGGTCGAAATCAACAACCCCCGTGTCGATCCACCGAGGCTGGAAGCCCAGTTGGCTCAGGTGCCTGATATGTCGCCGCTACCACCCGATACGCCCGGACCGAGCGCTGGAGATATCTACCAGAACGTTCAGGTACTGGGCGATCTGTCGGTGGTCCGCTTCAACCGCGTGATGCAATCCATGGCTTCATGGATTTACCCGGAACAGGGCTGCGCCGGTTGCCATAACCTGAACAACCTGGCCGATGACTCGAAGTATCAATACCGGGTTGCACGCCGCATGATTCAGATGACGCAGACCGTCAACAGCCAGTGGGCCAGTCATGTGGGCGCTACCGGTGTCACCTGCTATACCTGCCACCGGGGCCAGGCAGTGCCGCAATACACCTGGTTCAATGCTGATCCGGCCAATACCGCTGCCGACGGGTTGACCGGCTGGCGAAACGGCCAAAACAGGGCCACCGAGCAGGTGGGTTTGACGTCCATGCCGGAAGACCCGTTTACCGAACAGCTCGAAGATTCCGGTCAGATCCGCGTGATCGGGGATACGGCATTGCCGATGCCCGGTGAGGTCGGTACCAGCATTCAGACAACCGAACAAACCTATGCACTGATGATGCACATGTCGACTTCGCTGAATGTGACCTGCACCTATTGCCACAACAGCCGTAATTTTGGCAGTTGGGATCAGAGCACGCCACAGCGTGTCACGTCCTGGTATGGCATTCAAATGGCTCAGAATCTGAACACGGAATACGTAGCACCGCTGTCCAGCGAACTGCCGCCTCATCGACTCGGGCCAACCGGGGAAGGTCAGAAAATCAACTGTGAAACCTGTCACCAGGGGGTCAACAAACCGCTGGGTGGGTTACAGATGGCCGAGCAATATCCATCCCTGCTGGGACCCTCAGGCGGCACACAGGTATCGTCTCTGAGCGATCAGGATGTCGAAGCTGCACTGGCTGCAGTGGAGCTGAGCGATACCGAATAACCCGACCCTGTCCCCCGGGTATCCAATTTGGGATACCCCGCCTGGGCAGCCAGTCAGTGGCATCGAGATCGCATGACCGGAATTGAACCCTCAGCGACTTTGGCGTGCTGAGGGTTTTTTCTTGTCTGCGTGTTTTCAGGTTTCGGCGGTCTTCAAAAAACTACGATAGCGCTGCAGAAATTCATCCGGAATTTCGAAGTAGGGCAGTGCTCCGGTATCGAATTCACTGATTTGCCAGTTGCCTTTGCTTTCCACGGGTTGCTTGCGCGAGTAATCGTTGAAATCACCGCGCGTGCCGTGCGCCAACCAGACCGGCTGCTGCAGTTCAAGGTAGCTGGTCAGAATATCAGCGCTGAACAGATAACCTGAAATAAAGTGGAAAGGGGCATGTTCGGCACCTGGATGATTGCGCATTCTCAGCGAAGTTTGAAAAAACGACTCGTCGATATGCTTGCTGCCCCAGGTTTTCCGAAGAAAAAAACGGATGCTGACTTTACTGGTCAATAACTTGAACAACAGCGATCCAACCACCGGCAGCTTGAAAAACTTCAGTACGCCCGGGCGGCCACAATTCGCTTCCGGAGGGCCCTTGGTTTCGGCATAGCGCGCGAACCCGGTCGGGCTGACCAATGCCAGACTGCGTATCGCATCCGGTCGGCGCAGTGCGGCTTTGGCCAGAAATTCGCAGGATAACGACACCGCCAGCACGTCAAGGGCCTGGCGGTTGTTGTCCCGTTGAATCTGATCAATCAGCGCGATGATGGCATTGACCATCAAGTCCTGATCATAGGTTCGCTCGGAACGCTCCGAGTGGCCAAACCCGGGCAGATCAATCGCATAGGTCCGGCGACTCTGGCTGAACTGCTTGTACAACGGTTCGACTTCATGCGCTGAAGCCGAAGCATTGATGCTGTGGATCAGCAGCATAGGCGGTGCTGTCTGGTCACTGCTGCTGGATGCTTCCGGGCCGAGCACATAGAAGCTGACCAGGCCTGCTTGTTGGTCTTGAAGGCTGCGCCGTTGGCCGGGTAGAACCTCGGGCAGTCCGGTTTCGGAAGTGGTCATGCGAACAAACGCTCCGGGTTCCAGCGTCGGGCTGGAAGGCAAAGAATCAGCCTTGATGTTCGGGTAAGGATGTGATGGCAGGGTCAGCATCACGACGGCGGCTGCTGGACAGCGTGTCGCTTGAAGGCCGGCTAACCGCTGACGATTTGGAAGAGTTCAGGCTCCAGCGCCACAGGGTTTCTGCGGGAATCGGAAGAATCATGAACCAGTGCTCGATCACAGCCAGAGCCAGCAGTGATGCCAGCAGAATGAAGCCCACTTCAGAAAATGAAGCGGCTTCGGCGTTCATCGCCTGCTGCGTCAGCAGTACCGTGATGATCGTTCCGGCAGTGACTGAAAAAGGGAACAGCAGATTCATCGGTGCTTGACGGAAATAGGTGGTCAGATATTGCAGGCGCTTGGGAATGAATTCGATATTCAGATTGCGTACGCCAAGAAACACGTTGAGTTTTGCGCTGACGTGCATCAGCCATAGAAGAATAAAGCTCCAGAGCCCGACCTGATTGGGCTGGTCCCAGGTCAGCCAGGCCATCAGGATCACGGTAACGATGATGGCCAGCTCGTGATACAGCCCCGTCGAGGCTGCATAGACAAATCGCATCCAGCCGCTACAGGACGCCGGACAGGGTGCCTTTCTGGGTCCTGTGACGATGCCCATGTAGTAACTCATGGTGTGCCAGCCCCAGATCAGCAATCCACAGCTGAAGGACACAAATGCAGAGGACACAGTGGTGGACGCCGCGCTGGCCCAGAGACCATACAGCGCTGCGGCAAGCACCAGCGTTGCTGCCAGCATGCTCCATCGAAACGTATGCACAGGTCGAGCGTTCAGGTAAAAAATGATGCCGGTGCTGAACCACCAGAGAAACGTGGAGAAGACAATCGCCGTTAGCATCAGCTGCATGCTGAGGACTCGAAGTAGCGGTCTGAACGATTGGCTAGCGACGGCCCACCGGACAATGGATGTGCGCACAGCGGATGGCCAGAACATGAATGAAAACAAACGAAGGTCAGACCCATCGCTGCAATTCCTGCCTGCCGGCTATTGTGATTCATGCGCAAGGCGCGGGCCTGTTCTCAGGCTTCTTCGCTGGCCAGCATGGCGCGAAATGAGTCGATGTTGTCCGGGCCAAACGCTTTCAAGTCGATGCGCTGCCCGGTTTGCGGATCTTCAAGCACCAGCGTGCCGCTGGGCTCGAGGTTCAGTACAAACGGATGCTCCGGTGCAATACCGTGCGCGTTGCGTGACCGCGCCATGCTGCGCAGCACGCCCCGGATGAAGCCTCCTTGTCCGGATTGCACGATATGCACCAGGCTTTCATCCTGGTCTGCATGCACCTCGAACACCTGCACACTGCCGTTGGGTCCATCTTCAAAGCGCAAGGCGCGCGAAATCAGCGACTGTTCATACTGAGGAATCTGTGCGGTTGGCTCCTGGCCCGACAAGCGGAAACCCAGCACCATGACGATGGTGAAAGAAAGCAAGAGACCCGCTGCGATCAATACGCCGGTTGGTACTACAACGCCATGATGATCAGGATGTTGAGTCTGCTCGTTCATCGCTGCATCAGGATGTGGCATTGGTTGGCATGCCGTGATCGAGCGCTTGCTTGTCCTGCTTGCTGATCGCTTCGCCCGGCTGGTCGTTGCTCAATGCCCGGCCCAGAGTCTCGGCCACCTGGTGTGGCTGTTGCAATGCGCGCATCATCGGCACGGGGCGCTTCAGACGTAACAACCGGACATTCGGCCACAGCATGCTGTACAGGAGCCGGTGGCCGGTGATGGTCAACTCGATGTCGCCGGTGCCATCCTTGAATGTTTTCAAATCGGCACTACTGACCTTGCTGAACGGCAGGTTGGTGAACGTCTCGAAAGCCAGGCCGGACTGTATGACAATGCGCTTGTTGGTGATGGTGTAGACCGACGTCCTGGCATACAACCAGGCAATCGAGGCCAGTATCAACAGTACACCCAGCGCCGGTGGGATCGACCAGGACATCGCCTTCAGAAGAGCAACCATGCCGCCATTGAAGAAGGCAGACAGGCCGACCCAGGCGACGATAAACAGGAAGTACAGCGCAATTCTGTCGAGCTGAAAAACACGTCGAGCGTAAGGTCGCCAGGTCGGCGAGTGCTGCCACAGCACGTGCTCGCCTTCGGGCAGCGGCTCGGGAAACGGTTTCAGTTCCTTGACGCGGATCGTTTCGCTCAAATCAAAGGCTCCTGCCGCGCCGAGTTTGCATACAGATGACCGCTGGAGAAGTACGCGGTAATCTTGTCTTCCTCCAGGCGGGTGACCTGTTCCATCGTTTCAGTGCGCGGTACATGGTGGAATTGATCGGCCGTGATCGAAACAACGCGGATCTGTCCCCTGCCGAACTTGACGCTGGCAAAGCCATACGGCAGCAGCACGTTCTGGCCTGATTCATCATGCTCACCGTGCGGCGTCAATTGAACCTCGAAGAACAGGACGCGATGCTCCGAGCGGTCGACCCAGAGATCGGTTACCGTGCCGGCGACCTGACCGTCTGCGGCGACGACCTGCATGCCGCGCGGATCGGGATCGTTATGTTCAATCATGAAGTCGGTTGCTATCCGCAGCGGCAGCACTTTGGGACGACCGTCAATCGCAAGGTCAGGCAGTGGATCACGCTGTGCGTAGCTGGCCGGCCCAACGCCGTCGAGCATGGGGTTGCCGGTGGGTTCCAGTGGCGAACCGGGTGCTGGCCGAGCGGGCTTGGTGCCGGGAATCTCGGCCATGATGGTTTCTTCGTGCGGTGCCAGGCGCGAACCCTGGCCCATCGGCAGTTTGAAGGTTTTCGGCGCTGGTGGCTTGGGCCAGCCGACGACATCCACCCGGGAGGAACGATCATTACGATCCGACTCCAGCGGATAGCCTTCGCGCTTGTCTTCACGACGAAGATAAATGATCAGTCCAGCAAAAAAGATCCAGAACGCATACAGCACCATCTGTGCGACGTTCATATATTCGGTAAATGCACCTATCGGCATGACGTTTCTCCTTTCAGCCGGTTCAACCCGGCATTTGGTCCAGACCAAACGATTGGTTCGGGGATGCTTGTTTGGATTCCCGACGCCACGGTTTGGCCAATGGTCCGGCAATGGCCAGTGTGACAAATAATATAATAATTTCAAGTTGGTAAACAAAACCGTAGGCTACGGCAGGGCCACTCAACGTAGCGCCAAGATAGCCCTGACTGGACAGGCTACTGACCAGATCACGCAATCCGCCGCCCAGCGCAACACCGCCACCAATCGCGGTTGCCTGCACGGCCCCCCAGGCGCCCAGCGACAGGCCATGATCACTTTGGCCCGCCATGTTCATCGCGGCCGTCAGCGTGCTGACAGCAAACATGCCACCACCAAACCCGATCAAGGCAGTCCCGATTCGGAACAGCAGCCCGGAGTCCAGTGGCGCAGCCAGCAACACCCCGGTGAAGGCGACGATGCCGATTATCAAGCCCAGCGCGGCAAGTCGATGTGCGTCGCCACCACGACTGAGTCGCCGAGCGGCGAGGGCAAATGCGCATAACGCACCGCCAGCCAGCAACGCGGTCAGAAATGTCGTGGCACTCACGTCGAGCCCCAACACTTCTGCGCCATACGGCTCGAGCAGAATGTCCTGCATGCTGAACCCGATACTGCCAAGCCCGACCACGACCAGGAATCGACGCATACCCGGTTGTTGAACCAGTTGCTGCCAGGCCGCACGGAAACTGGGCCGTTGGCGCTTGGTTTCGTTCGCAGCGGGTCGACGTGGTTCCTGTTTCCACAGCGCGAGACAGTTCAGAATCATCGTGGCCAGCGCCGCACCCTGAATGACGCGGATCAGTCGCACCTGGTCAAAATTGGCCAGTGCCAGTGAAAAAATCAGCGCACTGAAGACCATGCCAAGCAACAACATCACGTACAGCAGGGCAATGACCCGTGGGCGGGTCTGTGCCGGTGCCAGGTCTCCGGCAAGAGCCAGACCGGCAGTTTGTGCAGTATGCATGCCGGCACCGGTCAGCAAAAAGGCCAGCGCAGCGCCGGTAACGCCGATCCAGACCGGGCCCTGACCGTCGCCGGACAGCACCAGTAAAGCGAACGGCATGATGGCCAGGCCGCCAAACTGCATCAGCGTGCCGAACCAGATAAACGGTACGCGGCGCCAGCCAAGCACGGAGCGGTATACATCAGAGCGAAAACCGATCAATGCGCGCAGTGGGGCAAACACGAGCGGCAGAGAAATCATCAGCGCTATGAGCCAGGCGGATACGCCCAACTCGACGATCATGACGCGATTCAGTGTGCCGGTCAGCAACACGACGGCCATGCCAACCGAAACCTGGAACAGGGATAATCGCAACAATCGGCCCAGCGGCAGTTGATCACTGGCCGCATCGGCGAACGGCAGCAGTTCAGGACCGAAACGGGTCCATGCCGATGCTATGGTTGATTGCTTGGATTTCATTGTCGCGGTGCTGCTGGTGAATCGATGTTCGATTCCGATTCCCCACCTATTCCTTTTTAAGGAGTATAGAGTAGCAGTGCGGCGGTGTTTGCCGCATTGATCCAGGTCAATTCCGGTGCGCAAATGAGAAACTACAATGAACCTGGCTCAGTGCAAGCAGCTTGAGCTTGAAAACATGCCGCCGACCTGGAAGGCGATGATGCGCTTGATCGGAGTTTGCGTTAGGAATGGGTAATTGATCATGTCAGGCCGACCGGGCGTGGCATCCAGCATTTCAACTCGAGCCTGTGATCGCATTGTTCTGCATCCGCTATCCGGTCCGATCCCTTCTATCCACTGTTACGATGCGAATCCTGCAGACCGTATCCAGGCCTAAATGACACAAGCCATGTCGCCGAAATCCGTTGTTGAACTGCTCAAGCCTGTGACCTGGTTCGCGCCGATGTGGGCTTACGGCTGCGGCATCGTTTCGGCAGGCGTTTCTTTACAGGATCGCTGGTTGTTTGCCCTGGGCGGGATCGTGCTGGCCGGGCCGCTGGTTTGCGGCACAAGCCAGGCCATCAATGATTGGTTCGATCGTCATGTGGATGCCATCAACGAACCCAACCGGCCGATTCCATCGGGTCGGATCCCGGGCCGATGGGGGCTGTATATCAGCCTGATCGGCTGTGCCTTGTCGCTGCTGGTGGCCGCGCTGCTTGGGATCTGGGTGTTGATTGCAACTTCGATTGGGCTGGTGCTGGCCTGGATGTACAGCATGCCGCCGTTTCGACTCAAGCAGAATGGCTGGTGGGGCAATACGGCCGTCGGGATCAGCTATGAGGGTCTTGCCTGGTTTACCGGTGCTGCGGCCATGCTGTCTGCGCTGCCCGGTGAATCGATCCTGCTGTTGGCCCTGTTGTATAGCCTGGGAGCGCACGGCATCATGACACTGAACGATTTCAAGGCGGTCGAAGGTGACCAACAGATGGGCGTGGCCTCGCTACCGGTCCAGCTCGGGGTCGAGCGTGCTGCCCGCCTGGCCTGCGTCGTGATGATCGTCCCTCAGCTGGTCGTCATTGCCTTGTTGCTCGGTTGGGACCGTCCGTACCATGCCATCGCGGTTGTCACCCTGTTGGCCGTGCAGATGATGCTGATGATGAACTGGATTGAAAAGCCCAGAGATCGTGCCCCCTGGTACAACGCCACAGGTACATCGCTGTACGTGATCGGCATGCTGGTATCGGCCTTCGCCGTGCGCGGTTTGAGTTGAATGAACACGACCATTGGATCGCTTGCGGTTGCAACAACCCGGGTGTATCGTTTGAATACGAATTAAAGGATCACTATGCAGTCAGAAACACAGCAGCACTCGTCTGAAGTCGAGCATTTTGATGTTGTCGTGGTCGGCGGTGGACCGGCT
Source organism: uncultured Pseudomonadota bacterium (assembly GCA_937138395.1). Classification (GTDB taxonomy): domain Bacteria; phylum Pseudomonadota; class Gammaproteobacteria; order Xanthomonadales; family Wenzhouxiangellaceae. The sequence goes on along the minus strand of CAKZPB010000093.1, from coordinate 14,671 downwards.
GGCGCTACCGCAGCCCGGGAACTGGCCCAGCAGGGCCGATCGGTTCTGCTGCTGGATCGTGGCGGGCGCATCAAGCCCTGCGGTGGTGCCGTGCCCCCGATTCTCCTGAAAGAATTCGAGGTGCCAGAAACACAGCTGGTGGCGCGGGCTCATTGTGCCCGCATGATCTCGCCCAAATCCACGCCGGTCGATATGCCGATCAATGGTTTTGTCGGCATGGTCGATCGCGAACATTTCGATGAATGGTTGCGCGAACGCGCTGATCAGGCCGGCGCCGTGCGCCGCACCGGTGTATTCAAGAAGCTCGAGCATGATCCGGACGGCCAGCCTGTTGTTCTGATTGGCGCCAGCGCTCACGATGGCGCCGGTGCTGAATTACAGCGCGTGACGACCCGGCTCGTGATTGGTGCCGATGGCGCGCGCTCCGAGGTAGCCAGGCAGTCTATCCCGGGTGCTGAAGACATTCCGTTTGTTGCCGCGTACCACGAAATCGTCCGCTCGCCAGAGCAGGGCGACCATGAGTTTGACGGTCAACGTTGTGACGTGTATTACCAGGGCGAGCTTTCGCCCGATTTCTATGCCTGGATCTTCCCGCACGGCGACTGCACCAGCGTCGGCGTCGGCACGGCCAACAAGGGCTTTTCAATGCGCGCAGCAATTACCAAGTTGCGTGAGCGTACCGGCATGGCCGACAATGAAACCATCCGGCGGGAAGGCGCGCCGATCCCGCTGAAGACGCTGAAGCGCTGGGACAACGGCCGCGACGTGCTGCTGGCTGGCGATGCGGCCGGGGCCGTGGCACCGGCGTCCGGAGAAGGCATCTACTACGCCATGCTCACCGGTCGCCTCGCTGCAGAAGCCGCCGAGGCGTTCTGCCGCACAGGCAATCCGCGCGCGCTGAAACAGTCACGCAAACGGTTCATGAAGGCACACGGCCGCGTTTTCTGGATCCTCGGCATCATGCAGCGTTTCTGGTACAACAGCGACAAGCGGCGCGAACGATTTGTCAGCATCTGTCGGGACCCTGATGTTCAGGAGTTGACCTGGGAGGCCTATATGCACAAACGGCTGGTCAAAGCCAAGCCGATGGCACACGTGCGTATCTTCTTCAAGGACATGGCACACCTGCTCGGCTTTGCGCCGGTGAAGTGAGCCCGGGCAAAGACAAATCCAGGTGGTCTCCAATTCATCTGGCAGCCATCGCGGCAGTCGTGGTTGCGGTGATGGGTTTTCTGGCAACCGATCTGGATGGTTGGTACCAGAACCTGATCAAGCCACCCTGGCAGCCGCCGGGCTGGCTGTTCGGGCCGGTCTGGACACTGATCTATGCGCTGGCTGCCCTGGCCGGCGCGCTGGCATGGCAAAACACCAAAGCATCGTCGGATCGCTACTGGATTCTCGGGCTGTTTGCGCTGAACGCGTTTCTGAACGTGTTCTGGAGCCTGCTGTTTTTTCGTTTGCATCGACCTGATTGGGCGTTGGCCGAAGTGTTTCTGCTCTGGCTGTCGATTGTTGCGCTGATCATTGGCCTGCGCGCCTATTCAAAAACGACGACGTGGTTGTTGTTGCCCTATCTGGGCTGGGTGACGTTTGCTGCTGCGCTGAATCTGGCCGTGGTTCAACTGAACCCGGAATTTTGATCGGTTGATGCGCACATCGATAGTTGCAGTGACACCGGTGGTTGAGATCATTGAGCGGTTGATGTTGCCGGCCTGGCCGACCGGATATCGCAGCCGTCAATTCGGGCAGCATCGGTCGTATCAAGTAGCCAGTGCACCGCATGGACAGCGGCCCTGAAATGCAGCAACCGGCCCAGGCTGCGCTGGATTGGTCGACCGAAGGCGCGGACTGGCCGCAGGCGGAATACAGCCGATTTGTTAGCGCGGCCGGCTTTCGCTGGCACATCCAGACCATGGGCCAGGGCCCGCCGCTGCTGCTGGTGCACGGTACTGGTGCTTCGACTCATTCATGGCGAAGTCTGATGCCGCTGTTGGCGAAGCATTACACCGTACTTGCCCCGGACCTGCCCGGCCATGCATTCAGCGAACGCATTCCCGGCAAGACACTGTCCTTGCCGAATATGGCCTCGGCGCTGGCAGCCTTGCTGGAGCAGCTCGAATTCAAGCCCAGGCTGACCATTGGCCACTCGGCCGGCGTGGCCATATTGATTCGCTGCTGCCTGGATCAACGCATCAATCCCGAATCTGTGATCAGCCTGAACGGTGCACTGATGCCCTTTCGCGGCGCTGCAGGCGTATTGTTTCCACCGCTGGCCAAGCTGTTGTTCGTCAACCCGCTGGCCCCACGCCTGCTTGCGCGCAGCGCAGCCAATCGTGATCGGGTCATCCGGTTGATCCGTGGCACTGGATCCGAGCTCGACAGCCAGGGCATTGATTTGTATGCGCGCCTGTTTTCCAATTCGGCACACGTGGCTGCAACGCTCGGCATGATGGCGAATTGGGATCTGCACCGATTCAGGCGCGAACTGCCCCGGTTCGAGCAGCCGCTGGAGCTGATCAGCGCAGCGCGTGATCTTGCAGTACCACCCGGTGATGCACAGCGCATCCAGCGCCTGCTGCCACAGGCTCAGCTTCACGCACTGCCCGGGCTGGGCCATCTGGCCCATGAAGAAGATGCTCAGGCGGTGCTGGCCGCAATCCTTTCGTGTTCATCGGTACTTGCCGTCGCTGATGAACCTCACGCCGGTAGTCAGCAGGACAACGCACGATGACGGACTGGATCGAACGTGGCCATTTCATCGACTGGATTCTGGTCCTGATCGTGCTCGAGGCGCTACTCATCGGGCTGCTGGTCAAGCTGCATCGAGTCCGGCTTGGCCTGATGACTACAGGCTTGAATCTGCTAGCCGGTGCCAGCCTGCTGTTGGTCATGCGTTCGGTCGTTTATGAACAGCCCTGGTACATGATTCTGGCCTGGCTGACAGTGGCCCTGTTGGCGCACAGCGCGGATGTGCTGATGCGTGCCCGGGCCGCGCACGAGCGCGAACAGCGCATGGTATCGCCCAGATCCAAATCCTGATCCAGGCACGCATTCATCTGTGCCTCAGCGTTGATTGCGATCAGCATCGCCTGATTGATCGGTAGCCGCAGGGTTTTCGTCGTCTTTGAGCGCCTTGTTGACGTCAAGCAGTTGCCAGATTCCCAGCCCAAGCACAGCACCGAGCACCAAAATTAATTCCAGAAAAATGACCTGCATCAAATACCTCCCGGGCGTAGCCGTTTATGGTAAATGCCAATGGTATAAGTCGAGCAAATGAAACTCGTTTGCATTTAAAATACTACATGCAAGACGACTGGGCCTAACATCCCATTCACTGGACAGTTGGCGCTCTATCCAACGACACATTATTTGGCTGGCGTCACGTTGGCCCAGCCTGAATCAGTAGCTTGAAGGCCAAAATCTGTAGTCGAGCTTACGGGGCTGGGTAATGTAAGAATACGGCCGCATCGGTAATTCTGATTGTTCTGACATGCCTGATCAAATTTCAGCAAGGAGAAATATTCTTGAGTACTCATCTAGGTTCAACCACTCAACCCGTTTCAATTGAACACCATCCAAAGTCCCGGCTTCATCGCGGAATTGCACTGGCACTTTTTGGAACATTGGCCATGGGTTCAAGCCTTTTTTCCATGGCATGGGCGCAGGACGATGAGGCCGACGCCGACACAGAAATTGCAACCGAGGGAGAATCGGCCCTGGAGTTGGACAACATCATTGTGACCGCCCGACGCATCGAAGAAGTCGAGTCGACCGTCCCGCTGTCCATCCGCGTCATTGATGAAGAGCAGATTCTTCGTCAGGGCGTGACAACAATCGAGGACGTTGCGCGCCTGACACCCGGCGTCACGTTTGATATCGGTGGTTTCCCGAATGACACGCGTCCGGCCGTGCGCGGCATGCAGGCGGAACGTGGCCGACCGAGTGTGGCCATCATGATCGACGGGCTCGACCTGTCCGGCGAAAACCTGGCAATTTCGGGCGGTGGGGCCGGGGTCGTTTCCGACCTGGTTGACCTCGAGCGAATTGAAATCGTCAAGGGCCCGCAAACGACCTTGTATGGCCGAAATGCGTTTGCCGGTGCCATCAATTACATCACCAAGAAGCCAACCGATTACTTTGAAGGCCGGCTTGAATTGGAAGGCGCCGAATTCGGCCAGCGCCGTGCGGCCGGAATGTTGAGTGGCCCGATCGTCGACGGCCTGTTGTCGTACCGCATCAATGCAGCCGTTCGCGAGAGCGACGGATTCTGGACCAATCCGGTCAACGGTGGTCCGTTGGGGGCTGAAGAGTTTCAGGGTTTTGCCGGTGCACTGCGGTTGACGCCCGGCACGAATTGGGATATCAATCTGCGTTATCAAGTCAGTTCGACCGAGAATTCCGATTATCCAACCGCGCAGCTTCCGGCCAATACCCGCCTGCCGGTTCCAGACGGCACCTTTACAGCCGGGCCGCCGGGATCACCGTCGCTGCCTTGTCCGGCTGACCTGACCGGCCAGCCACCGCCCGTGTTTCAGGCCTGTACCCGCGGTACTTATGTGGGCGCGATTCGGGCTGATATCGATGATGTCCAAATGGGCTTCAATGAACTGACCGGTGAACCGCCGGCGGGTCTGGAGCTTGATCAGCAGATCTTTTCGACCGACGTGAAGTGGGATACCGATTTCGGCACGCTGCGCTATACGTTTGGCTGGGTTGATGACGAAAGCGCGATCGAGGCCGACGGCGATTTCACCAATTTCGATGGTCCGCCAGGATTCGTGTTTTCACTGTCGGCGTTCCAGATCCTCGACTACGAGGACGAGCGCATGGACCACAATCTGTTCTGGAATCATTCGGTCGGCAATTTCGATTTTCTGGTTGGCGCGCAATACCTTGAAGAAGACTCGGTGCTGGTCAACAGTTCCAGCTTCTGGGTGCGAAATCCGGAATCACCGCTGGGCGGTCCGCCGTTTTTTCTGAGGACACAGCAGACCGAAACCGCGTTCCCGGTTCGCATCTCTCGTGACACTGAGTACAGCGCCGTATTCGGCAAGCTGACCTGGCGGATCACCGATGCGGTGCGCTTGGGCCTGGAGACACGCTACAACTCTGAAGAGATCGATTTTGATGTGCCGGGCTGGCGTCTGCAGGATATTTCGCTGCGTGGACTGTCGCCGGTATGTCTGCCGGGTATCGAGCAGGGTGCGATCTTCATGGGCGTTCCCGGACCCGATGTGCCGCCACCGGGCACCGTGCAGGCATGCCCGCAGTCGGCCAGCCTGTCCTACGACGAATGGACACCGCGAGTCACGATCGACTGGGCGCTGAACGATAATCTGTTGCTGTACGGCAACGTTGCGCGCGGCTTCAAGCCGGGTGGCTTCAACGTCAACGAATTGATCGATTTCGAGGGCCAGGACTACCAGCCCGAGTTTGTCGACGCCTATGAAATCGGTTTCAAGAGCTTCTGGCAGGATATTGATCTGGTTGTTGACGCTGCGTTGTTCTACAACGACTACACCGATCAGCAGATTGGTGTGCAGCTCAACCAGTCCGGTGCCGGCGATACCATCGTTGCCGTACCGGGCATCACCAACGCCGGTGAAGTGGAATCGAAAGGCTTCGAGATTGCCGCAGACTGGTTTCCGACCGATCGCCTGAACCTGAATGTTGCCTATGCTTACACCGACGCCACGTTCGGAGACTACGTTCAGGGTCCCAGCCCAACGGCAGGTCCCGATTCATTTGCCGCCTGCGGTGTGCCGGACGGGCAGACCTCGTCACCCCAGATTCGGGCCGAAGCGGGCAATGCCTGTGCCGATTTCTCGGGCAACCGCGTCGCCAAGAATCCTAAGCATTCACTCAACTTCGGTGCCTTGTATCGCGCGCCGCTATTCAGTACTCGACACACCTGGTTTGTTGAGGTCTTGGGCCAATATCGCTCGAAGCGTTTCCTCAGTGAGGACAACCTGGCCTTCATGCCGAGCTATACCAACTACGACTTGCAGGCAGGTCTCGAATTCGATCGGCTCAGCGTGATCGGCTTCATTACCAACCTGACCGACGATGACACCATCCGCAGTGCACAGCGCAACGTGGATCCGGGTCGTCCGGAAGGCTTTGCGCCAGGTCGAGCCGTCATTGCCTATCTGCCGGAGCCGCGCGTAGCCGGTGTCCGTATGATCTATCGCTTTGGCGCCGGTCGATAACCGGAAGAGTATTGGCCAAGGTCGGTTCAGTCGTGTATCCGTATGAGGGTAAGCCTGCACGCAGCCCGTGCTGTGTGCAGGCGTTCGACTTGATTTGTGCCGATGGCTGTACTAGATTGAAGCACTGTTTTCGGGGAGTTCCCCTCTGATGTTCAAAACCATTGGTGTCATGTTCTGGACGCTCCGGATCGCACTGCCCAAAGTTGCAGTGGGCTGGATGTTTGCCCTGCTGACGATTGACTTCAATCGCGTGGCGATCTTTGAACTGGGCATCGCCGCGATTGTGGTCACGGCATTGTTGTCGATTCACTATTTCATGGCGCCATTCCAGGTCGTTGTGGGTCGCATTGCCGATACCATGCCGATTCTTGGCTATCGGCGCACGCCGTATCTGCTGATGGGCAGCATCATGGCCAGCCTGTTGTTCCTGGCCCTGCCAACGATTGCCATGGGTATGGGCGAAGGGTCGGCGCTGTCGATGCTGGCTGCAATATTGTTGTTTACCCTGTTTGGCCTGTCGATGGCCGTCATTGCAGACACCTACCACTCGCTGATTGCCGAGGTCACCACGCCCGAAACGCGCGGCATGGTGATTTCCGTCGTCTGGGTGGTAATGATCATGAGCACCATCATGGCGACCGTCGTCATGAATATCGTGCGTCCGGAGTTCACGCCGGAAGCGATGCAGAATCTGTACAACCTGACGCCGCTGATTGTTATCGGTAGCACCCTGCTGGGCGTTCTCGGCATCGAACGGCGCATGAACCCTGAGCAGCTCGAAGAGGCAAGACTCAAGGCCCGAGCCCTGGCGCCCCCCGGAAACCCGCTCGCTTCAGCGCTGACGCTGCTGCGGCAAAATCCTCATACCCGGGCGTTCTTTGCGTTCATTTTTTTAGCCATCTTCTCGATTTTTCTGCAGGAAAATATCGTGGAGGTATTCGGCGCAGAAGTCTTTTCAATGACGATCACCGAAACCTCGACGCTGCAGCGCTTCTGGGCTGGTGGCGTTTTGATCGGCATGATCCTGACCGGCGTGCTCAGCGCGGTGTTGAAGGTTTCGCGCAAGCGGCTGGTCATTGTCGGCGTGTGCGGTGCAGCCATTGCATTCATGACGCTGGCCCTGTCTTCATTGCTGGTCATTCAACCGGTGCTCAAGCCGAGCCTGATGGTGATGGGCCTGTTCATCGGCATGTTCAATGTCGGCGCGCTGGCGCTGATGATGGAAATGACCGTTCCGAACGCCACCGGCCTGTATATGGGCCTGTGGGGCACGGCCCAGGCGCTGGGCATGGGTGTGTCGTCATTCGCCAGCGGCGCGCTGCACACCCTGTTGATCGACAGCGGCCTGTTGAGCCCTCGATTCGCCTACTTTGGCATTTTTGTGCTGGAAGCGGTCGGGCTGGTTCTGGCCGGCTACATTCTTTACAGGATCAGCTTGAGCCAGTTTGCGGCCAATGCCAGCCAAATGGCCAAACAGGCTTCGGATGCAGAAGCACCGCTGACGGCCGGCAGCACATCGGGGTCATGATGTCAGGTTCATGCAGGCGCATCGATGCCCATTGCTTCCGGCCTGTCTTGATCCTTCCTCATTCTTCCTGGCTTTGAAGATGGGCACCACTGGCGGGTTGGACTTCAGTTTCGATCGGCGCGTGGTGTCCGACTACGATTCGCTGCGTGGCCATCCACCGGAGGTCGCGCGCGAGATTGGCCAGGCGATTGCAGCGCAGATGCCGTCTTCGGCCCGAGTGCTTGAACTGGGTGTTGGCACGGGTCGAATCGCGGTGCCGGTTGCACAAGCCGGCTGTCAAGTGGTTGGCATGGATGTATCCGCCGAAATGCTGGGCGAGCTGGCCGCGCGTATCCGGCAGCACACGCTGGATGATATTGAACTGGTTCAGGCCGACATTACGGCACCGCCCTTTATCGACCGCGGTTTTGATGGCGCCATGGCGGTGCATGTGCTGCACCTGGTCTCGAGCTGGGCCGAGGTGCTCGATCAGGTCCGTCGAATGGTACGTCCTGGCGGCGTGCTGGTGCTGGGTCGGGACTGGGTTGATCCGGAGTCGTTTTCGGGCAGGATACGGACCGCGTTCCGCAAGACCGTGGTCGAAGTCGGCACTGAAATGCTGCCGCCCGGTGCGAGTGCCGCGGCCGCGCCGAGCGGCGGTGCAGCCATTGTCAAGACGCTGGTGCAGCAGGGTGCTGTACCCACGGGTGAGGGTGAGTTGGTGGCTGCCGAATGGACCACGGAACTGAGTCCGCGACAGGTGCTGGACGGCATCCGTTCGCGCGACGACGCCGAAAGCTGGGTGCTGCCTGATGATGTACTGACAGAAACCATGCAGCGGCTGGATGCGCTGGCTCAACAGGAATGGCCCGATCTGGATCAACCGCTGCCCGTATTGAGGCGATTCATGCTCGGCTGTTTCCGCTATGAGGTTTGAGTACATGAGGCTTGCATCATGGAGCTAGCGCTGGAATTTTTCAGCCGCCTGTTGACGCAGTTTCAGTCGCCGGCACTGGCGTTTCTGATGGGCGGTATGCTGCTGGCGGCTTGCGGCAGCAAGTTGACCATTCCTGATTCAATCTACCGTTTCTGCGTATTCATGCTGCTGATGCGGATAGGTCTGGAAGGCGGCATGGCCATTCGCGAGGCCGATCTGAGCGCCATGATTCTGCCTGCCGTGATTTCGATCTTCCTGGGTTGTGCGATTGTAATTGTCGGCCGCCTGACCCTGGCAAGACTGCCCGGCGTCAACACCGAGGACGGTATTGCCACGGCCGGTTTGTTTGGTGCGGTCAGCGCATCCACGCTAGCCGTCGCCATGGCCCTGCTGGAAGAACAGGACGTGTTCTACGAGGCCTGGGTGCCTGCCTTGTATCCGTTCATGGATATCCCGGCGTTGATCATCGCCATCCTGCTGGCCAATATCTACCTGGCCAAACAGAAAGGCAGCAAGCGTGAGAAAGTCCAGGTCAAATCGATTATCACCGACAGCCTTAGGAGCGCTGCATTATCAGCCTTGTTGCTGGGCCTGCTGCTGGGCCTGCTGACCCACCCCGAACGCGTATTCGAAAGCTTCTACGACCCGCTGTTTCGCGGCTTTTTGTCGGTATTGATGTTGACCATGGGCATGGAAGCCTGGACTCGCCTGAGCGAGATGAAGCGCGTCGCACACTGGTACATCGTGTATGGCGCAATTGCGCCGCTGATGCATGGCCTGTTGGCCTTTGGCCTTGGGTATATTGCCCATGAGTTGACCGGATTCAGTCCGGGTGGCGTAATTCTTCTTGCGGTCATTGCGGGCTCGAGTTCGGATATTTCAGGACCGCCAACGTTGCGCGCGGCGATCCCGTCGGCCAATCCATCGGCTTATATCGGCTCATCGACCAGTGTCGGCACGCCGGTCGCTATTGTCATTGGCGTACCGCTCTACATTGCGCTGGCCGATGCCGTCTTCGGCCTGTAGCACCTGTCGTGCTGCCAGCCCTGCCGATGCCGTATTCACAATACTCAGCCGTATGCTACTGAGGTAACACCATGGATCACTTCAAAGCAACCAAAGTCGTCATCATCACCGAACAGATGATTCTCGATCAGGTCGCGCACTTGATCGAGAACGCCGGAGCCCGTGGCTATACGGTGACGCCGGCCGGTGGCAAGGGCAGTCGCGGCGTACGTTCAACCGGCCGTGCCGCCGTCATCGACGGGTTCAGCAACGTCAAGATCGAAGTCATCACCGGCAGCAAGGAAGCGGCCAACCGCATTGCCGATGAGGTCACCGAGCGGTTTTTCGATCACTACTCCGGCATTACCTACCTGGAAGAGGTGGAAATTCTCCGGCAGGACAAGTTTGCCTTGTTAATCCAGTCCTGAGTCCTGCCCGGACTCATCTTGCGTCTCGTCGGACTGATCGGGCTTGCGCTTTTTCAGGCTGCCAATCAGCAGCGTGGCAATCAACATCAGCAGCTCGTCAATAAACGGCAGCGGATCGGCGATGAACAGGTTGATACCCAACAGGCCAGCAGCAATCATCAGCAGCGTTGGGAACCGGCGTTTTTCGAGAAATTTCTTGACCGGTTTTAGAATCATGCGTTCACGCTCCTGCTGAAAGAACAATGGTTCTAGAATAGTCCAAATGAACGTCCACTTGATGACCCGTGTCTAATGTTTCAAATCTACCGAGGCCTTTCGTTCGCATGAAATCACCGACGAGCAGAGCCACGATCTGGTTGCTGATCCTGTTGCTGGCTGCCTTCATGGCCGCCTGCCAGTCGGATCAGGCCCAGCGCATCGTGCTCAGTGAACAAGACCAGGCTGCCGCCATCGACAGCCTGTACCCCCGCTTTGACCTGGCGCATGCAGCGCCAATCGAACTGCAGCCTGAACTTCAGCAATTGATGGACGGTGTGCTTGATAATCTCGCGGCGCAGTTCCTGCCGGATGCTGCCGAGCGTCCGTTTACGTTGGTCGTGACCGCAGAGCCCGATGCCGATGCCGGCTGCATTGCAGGCGGGCGCCTGTTTGTTTCCAAAGGCCTGCTGTCCTGGATTGAAAATGCAGACGAGATGGCGGGCGTGCTGGCGATCGCCCTGCATCAATGTGCTGCTGCGAGCCAATCCTGGCGTCAGCGTGATCGCCAGCAACTGGTTGCATTTGAAGAAAACAGCGAATTGATGACGCGTTATATCGACTATCGCTTGAATGCCAATGCAAGCCTGTTCAATCAGGCCGTGCTGCGAGGCTGTGGATCGGCCGACTGTTCTAGCGTCGTGCAGCCGCTGCTCGAAGCGGCCGGTTACCAGCCCGCCGCACTGAGCACGCTGGCCGGGCAACTGCAGCAGGCCTGGCCGTTAGCGCCCTGGCTTGAACGCACGGGGATCGACGGGTCCATTGCGGCCAACGAAGAGAACCGCATTGATCCGGAATGGGCTCGATTGCTGATCGATCACTACAACAATCGCTTCGGCTATGAGCGATTCGCCGAAGTGCGTCGCCAGATCAGTCTTGGCGAACTCATCCTGGCCTATCGTGCCAGCCTGGATGCCATGCGCGAACTCGGGCGCACCTACGAGACTTCGTTGCTGCAGGCTGAACTGGATCTGCATAACCTGCACCCGTATTATTCAGAACGAATTTTTCGCCGCATCGAGGCCGATCATGGCGAGATCATTCACGGTGACTACTACTGGGGCTGGGCCCACGCGCAGCTGAAGCGACGTGACCAGGCCATCGAGATGCTGAACAACAGCATCGAGATTCTGCCCAAGGTCAGTGCGCATCATTTCCTCGGCCAGCAGTACATACTCGAGAACAATCTGGACCTGGCCGACCAGCATCTCAATCACGTGCTGGAAGCCGGGCCCAGTCACCCGTACTCGGCCGATGCAGAGATGTTCCTGGATATTGTTGACAAGCGCAGGCCATGAGCCTGCGCTTGCTGCAGCTGTCCGATTGCCATCTTTCGGCTGAACCGCACAAAGCCTATCGCGGCCAGTCCGCCGATCGGAATCTGGCGCGTTTTGCCGAGGCCGTGCGCGCCTTTTCACCTGACCAGTTAATGCTGACCGGCGATCTGTCGGAAGATGGGTCGTCCGAAAGCTATCGGCGCCTGATTGACTGGGCGCAGCAGTTCGAGCTGCCGGTGGCGTGGTTGCCGGGCAACCATGACGACCGGAGCGTGATGCAGCCCATCATGGACCATGCCGGGTTCGAACCGGGGCCGATACTGGAGCTGCATGGCTGGCAGCTTGTGCTGCTGGATTCCGCCTGGCCGGGTCGGCCGGATGGCGAGCTGGATGCCGCACGGCTCAAGCCTCTAGCCCGGCTGGATCCGGACCAGCCGATTGCGGTGTTTGTGCACCACCATCCGGTGCCGGTCTCGGTCTGGATCGATCGCGTACCGCTGCGTCAGCCCGAACGGCTCTGGCAGGCGCTGGCAGGCCATCGCGGGTTGAAATTCGTCGCCTTCGGGCACGTTCACCAACGGTTTCGTCGCAGGATGGAACCGGCTCAGGACCAGTCGATCGAATGCCTTGCGGCACCGTCCACTGCGGTCAATAGTCTGCCGGATGTCGAGCGGTTCACGCCCGGGCCGTGTGGCCCGATGGCGCGTTGGTTCCTGCTGGAGCCGAATGGATGCTATCGGAGTGGATTGCTTTCACTGCCCAGGGCAAGCAGTCGCTGAGTAATCAGCGCTCAGAATTCCACCATTTCGAAGTCTTCTTTGCCGGCGCCACAGTCAGGACAAACCCAGGATTCGGGAATTTCGTCCCATTTGGTACCGGGTGCCAACCCGCTGTCCGGGTCGCCGGCCTGTTCGTCGTAGATCCAGCCGCACACGACGCACATCCATTTTTTGTACTCTGCACTTTCAGACATTCACTCGCTTCCGTTGAAATCAGGTCTCGAATTGTAGATGAACCATGACGCCCAGATGTTGAGATCGCAACGCCGACAGCGCGTCAACGGCCTGTATGCGATTACGCCGGCCCGTCTTACCGGCAATGCGCTGCTTGAGGCGGTCGAAGCGGTGGTTTCGAACGGTGCATCGTTGCTGCAATATCGCGCCAAACCGCAGGCCGATCCGCGCAGCGCTAAAGCCATCCAGGCACTATGCAAGCAATATTCAGCGCTGTTGTTCATCAATGATGATGTCGATCTGGCCGCGTCCATCGACGCGGACGGGGTTCATCTTGGGCGCAATGATGCCAGCGTTGCGCAGGCCAGGGCCCGGTTGAATGCCGGGCAATTGATTGGCGTGTCCTGCTATAACGATCTGAACCGCGCCCGGGCGCTGGCCGAGCAGGGCGCGGATTACCTGGCCTTCGGAAGTATCTACCCATCGCCGACCAAGCCTGATGCCGTGCACTGTCCGCTCGAAGTCATCAGCCAGGCGCGCGCACTGCATACACCCATTGTCGCTATCGGCGGCATTACACTGCAGTCTGCGCCGGAGATCGTCGAAGCCGGTGCCGACAGCCTTGCGGTGATCACGGATGTATTCGAGGCCAGTGATCCAGGTGCTGTCGCCCGTGCGTATGCCGATTTTTTTATTGATCCAAATGAACGGCCAGATGTCGATTGATCAACTGTTTCTAGAAAAAGAGTAAGTGTTATGAGTCACAGCAGCGAGTTGTTTCTTCGAGCCCAGGCCCGAATACCGGGCGGCGTCAATTCGCCGGTCCGAGCCTTCAATGGCGTCGGCGGCGATCCGGTGTTCTTTCGCAGTGCGAAGGGCGCCTATCTGACCGACGTCGACGGCAAGGACTACATCGACTACATCGGGTCCTGGGGCCCGATGATCTGCGGGCACGCGCATCCCGAGATTATTCGGGCGGTGCAGGAAGCAGCCAGCCGCGGCTTGAGCTTCGGCGCGCCGAACCCGGATGAAGTCACCATGGCCGAAAAAATCTGTCAGCTCGTGCCAGGGCTGGATCGCGTGCGCATGGTCAACTCCGGCACCGAGGCGGCCATGAGCGCGCTGCGCCTGGCGCGTGCAGCAACAGGCCGCAACCGATTCATCAAGTTCGAAGGCTGCTATCACGGCCACGCCGATAGTTTTCTGGTCAAGGCCGGCAGCGGCGCGCAGACCATGGGCGTGCCGACCTCGCCCGGTGTGCCGCCCGAACTGGCCGCGCTCACCCTGAACGCGCGCTTCAATGACCTGGATTCTGTCCAGGCCCTGTTCGAGCAGTATCCGGACGACATCGCCTGCGTTGCAGTTGAGCCGGTGGCCGGCAATATGAACTGCATCCCGCCGCGTCCGGGCTTTCTGGAGGGCTTACGTGAACTGTGCGATCAGTATGGTGCTGCGCTGCTGTTCGATGAAGTCATGACCGGCTTCCGCGTCGCCCTCGGCGGTGCCCAGGCCTTGTACAACGTTGAGCCGGACTTGAGCTGCTTCGGCAAGGTCATCGGCGCCGGCATGCCGGTCGGCGCGTTTGGCGGCAAGGTCGAATACATGCAGCAAATCGCGCCGGAAGGTCCGGTCTACCAGGCCGGCACGCTGTCCGGCAACCCGGTTGCCATGGCCGCCGGTCTGGCCAATCTTGAGCTGATCCAGCAGCCCGGCTTCTACGATGACTTGAGCCAGAAAACCCAAACCCTGGTCGAAGGTATCCAGCAGGCCGCTGACGCGGCCAACGTGCCGATGGCCAGCGTCGCCGTCGGCGGCATGTTCGGCCTGTTCTTTACCGAGCTTGACCGGGTCGAGCACTTCGAGCAGGCCGCTGCTTGCGATATCGATCGCTTCAAGCGCTTCTTCCACGGCATGCTGGACGCCGGCGTGTACCTGGCGCCATCGGCGTTCGAGGCCGGTTTCGTATCCAGCATGCACGGTGAAGAGGAGATTCAACAGACGATTGATGCTGCCAGTCGTGTGTTCGCTACACTTTAAACTCTACTCTTTACTGCCTTGTCTGAATCAGGCTAGGATAACGCTATGTATTTCGAAATCATT
>CAKZPB010000092.1 GCA_937138395.1 uncultured Pseudomonadota bacterium | reverse complement strand
CAATCGTGCCAACATTGACGTGCGGTTTGGTGCGTTCGAATTTTTCCTTGGACATCTGACTTCCTCTAAAACGTAAAAAATCTTGATTAAGCGGTTTTCTTGATTACTTCATCTGCCACGCTGGTCGGCGCCTCGGCGTAGTGCAGAAATTCCATTGCATAGGTTGCCCGGCCCTGGCTCATTGAGCGCAGGTCCGTCGCATAACCGAACATTTCGGCCAGCGGCACGTTGGCGCGGATGATTTTACCGGCCGGCGCATCTTCCATGCCCTGCACCAGGCCACGACGGCGGTTCAAATCACCCATGACATCGCCCATGTAATCTTCAGGCGAGACCACTTCGACCTTCATCAGGGGCTCGAGCAGCACCGGATTGGCTTTCAGTGCACCATCCCGCATGGCCATGGAACCGGCAATCTTGAAGGCCATCTCCGATGAGTCCACTTCATGATACGAACCATCGAACAGCGTGGCTTTACAATCAACCAGCGGATAGCCGGCCAATACGCCATTATTCATTTGCTCTTCAATACCCTTGCTGACTGCCGGAATATAGTCTTTCGGCACCACGCCGCCGGTAATCTCGTTGACAAACTCGAAACCGCCACCTTCCGGCATTGGTTCCAGCTTGATCTTGACGTGGCCGTACTGGCCCTTACCGCCAGACTGGCGCACAAACTTGCCTTCGGACTCAACGGCCGACCGGATGGTTTCACGGTAGGCCACCTGCGGCTTGCCGACGTTGGCTTCTACGTTGAATTCGCGAAGCATGCGATCGACAATGATGTCGAGATGCAATTCGCCCATGCCAGCAATAATCGTCTGGCCAGACTCTTCATCGGTATGCACACGGAAGGAAGGATCCTCCTGCGCCAGCTTGGACAGGGCCAGGCCCATTTTCTCCTGATCCGACTTGGTCCTTGGCTCGACCGCAACGGCAATCACCGGCTCGGGGAATTCCATTCGCTCGAGCGTAATCACGTCCGACGGATCACACAGCGTATCGCCGGTGGTCACGTTTTTCAGGCCAACGGCTGCTGCAATATCACCGGACCGCACTTCCTTGATTTCTTCGCGTGAATTGGAGTGCATCTGGAGCAGGCGGCCGATCCGCTCTTTCTTCGATTTGACCGGATTGAGCACCGTATCGCCGGATTTCAATACGCCCGAATACACCCGGAAAAACGTCAGCGAGCCAACGAACGGATCCGTGGCAATCTTGAAGGCCAGCGCCGCGAACGGCTCATCGTCAGATGACTTGCGCGTGCCCTCTTGCTCGTTTTCGAGCACGCCGCGAATAGCAGGCACTTCGGTCGGCGACGGCATGTACTCGACAATCGCATCCAGCAGCGCCTGTACGCCCTTGTTCTTGAAAGCAGTGCCGCACAGTACCGGCACGATATCGTTATTCAACGTGCCCTGACGCAGACCCTTGATGATCTCTTCTTCGCTGAGCTCACCTGCCTCGAGATAACGTTCCATCAATTCTTCGGATGATTCGGCGGCAGCCTCAACCATGAATTCGCGCGCAGCCGCCGCCTGGTCCTTGAGATCAGCCGGGATTTCGACCGCTTCATAGGTCGTACCCATGTTGTCGGGATTCCAGTGAATCGCCCGCATTCGAACCAGATCGATCACGCCCTTGAAATGCTCTTCTGCGCCAATCGGCAGCTGAATCGGCACGGGATTGGCACCCAATCGATCGCGAATCTGCTCGACCACTCGAACAAAATTGGCGCCCGTTCGATCCATCTTGTTGACAAAGGCCATACGCGGCACTGAGTACTTGGTGGCCTGGCGCCACACGGTCTCGGATTGCGGTTCAACGCCACCGACTGCGCAGAATACGGCTACCGCGCCATCCAGGACGCGCAGCGAGCGCTCGACTTCAATGGTGAAATCGACGTGCCCAGGGGTATCGATGATATTGATTCGATACTCCGGCCAGTCTTTATCCATACCCGACCAGAAGCAGGTCGTTGCTGCCGAAGTAATGGTGATGCCACGCTCCTGTTCCTGCTCCATCCAGTCCATGACGGCATTACCGTCGTGCACCTCACCCAGTTTGTGGGAAATGCCGGTATAGAACAGAATGCGCTCGGTCGTGGTGGTTTTGCCCGCATCGATGTGGGCCATGATCCCGATGTTTCGATAGCGCTCGATGGAGGTCTTGCGTGACACGATGGTTTCCGGCTTTGCTTACCTGGATTTACCAGCGGTAATGAGCGAAGGCCTTGTTAGCCTCAGCCATACGATGCACGTCTTCACGCTTCTTGACGGCCGCACCGCGCTCTTCAGCGGCATCCAGCAGTTCGCCTGCCAGGCGCTTTGGCATGCTGTTTTCACCCCGCTTGCGGGCAAAATCAATAATCCAACGCATGGCCAGCGTCTGACGACGACGCGGTCGTACTTCAACGGGTACCTGATAGGTGGCCCCACCGACGCGGCGAGATTTGACCTCGACTGCAGGCGCAACCGATTCCAGCGCCTTTTCAATGGTTTCAATCGGCTCGGCGTGTCCACGCGTTTCGATTTCGTCAATCGCGCCATACACGATGCGTTCGGCCACTGATTTTTTGCCGTCCTGCATGACCATGTTGATGAAGCGGGTCAATAGCTCGCTTCCAAACTTTGGATCTGGCAGAACGTCGCGCTGAAAATTGGAGTGCTTACGTGACATAGTTGTTCCGAGTTAATTGCTTGTTGATAGGGCTAGAAAGTAGCGAGAATCAGCTCTTGGGCTTCTTCGCACCATATTTGGAGCGGCCCTGACGGCGATCCGAAACACCGGCAGTATCCAGGCTTCCTCGAACCGTGTGATAGCGCACACCCGGAAGATCCTTGACACGGCCACCGCGAATCAGCACAACCGAGTGCTCCTGCAGATTGTGACCTTCACCGCCAATGTAGCTGGACACTTCATAGCCATTGGTCAAGCGCACGCGCGCAACCTTGCGAAGAGCCGAGTTCGGCTTTTTCGGCGTCGTGGTGTACACACGGGTACAAACTCCACGTTTCTGCGGAGAAGCTTCCAGTGCCGGAACGTTCGACTTGTACTGCTTCGGACGGCGCGGCTTTCTAACCAACTGGTTGATCGTTGACATAAATATCCAAACCTGTAGAAAATAAACGACAGACCACTGCAATTCCGGTCTGCCGAAGAGCGAGAATTTTAAGGGGTTCGGGGGCTTGTGTCAACACCGATCCGCTGATTTCACTAGGCGCCGATGGACTCCGTTCGGGCCGCAGAACGCACGCTGCGGACGGGTCCGGGAATGGCGTCGAGCAGTAGTTGCTCAGTTGCCTCGGGCCGGTGCATGTGCTGGCTCAGCTTCTGACGCCATTTCCGCCCACCCGGCTGGGAGTGGTACAGGCCCAGCATGTGGCGTGCGACCTGCTGCAGTTTCCCCCCGCTATCAAGATGAGCGCGAGCATAGTCAGCCATCGCTTCGACGACCTGCTCTCGCTGGATCACCGCAGTTCCCGGCTCCAGCAACTGTTGAAGCTCAGCCAGTAGCCAGGGCGTCTGGTAGGCGGCCCGACCCAGCATGATGCCGTCGAATTGTTCAAGGTGATGAAGGGCATCAGCTGCGCTGGTAATACCACCGTTCAGAACAATTCGTAGCCGACCAAATCCCTGCTTCAAGCGAAACACGCGGTCGTAATCGAGTGGCGGGATCTCACGATTCTGCTTCGGGCTCAGGCCACTCAGCCAGGCCTTGCGGGCGTGCACGATCACGGTTTCAATGCCGCTTTCCGAAACGGTCGCGACAAATTGGTGAAGAAAGGCCTCGCTATCCTGGTCATCAACACCAATTCGGGTTTTCACAGTCACCGGCACGTCCACTGCCTTGCGCATGGCGGCCAGGCCGTCGCGCACGCGTTCCGGCTCCAGCATCAGGCAGGCGCCAAACCGCCCTTTCTGCACTCGATCGGACGGACAACCAACATTCAGGTTGATTTCGTCGTAGCCAAAATTGGCGCCAATACGGGCTGCCCTGGCCAGTTCTTCAGGGTCACTGCCACCCAGCTGCAGCGCCACCGGCGACTCGCGCGGATCAAAGCCCAGCAGATGCTGCCGATCGCCATGCACGACCGCGCCGGTCGTGACCATTTCCGAATACAGTCGGGCCGATGGGGCCAACAGGCGATGGAAAAACCGGCAGTGCCGGTCGGTCCAATCCATCATCGGGGCCACACTCAGCCGATCAGAAGACAAGTCCATAGGTGCAAATAAAAACGAAGAAGCACTTTATTTTAGCTTGTTTATCGTCATTGCCCTAACAGCCGTTCACCCGGCGTTGCCGATTCCAGATAACTCCCACAGCTTGCAGGCACTCCGACACATCCGCAGGTCATCGACCGAATCTCTTCGGATATTCATCATTTCCACTCGATCAATCGGTCGGTGAGACGAAATTGGACGCTATTCCGAATGAGTGAGAGAACGATTCATTGTTAACGCGAGCAGGCCCTATTCCATCCGAAGAGATCGGTCTCATTCGTCCAATATCGAACTGAACTTGTCAGGCGATACAAGCGTTTACCGCAGTGGCAAAGCCCCTGGCTTGCCTGGATCGATAAAACGCAGCCTGCAGTTCCTGTTCGGAATGAAAAAAGCACTGAACAGGTCTCGAAGGAGTGGTTGGACCTTAACGCGTGAACAACTGGCACCCAACACATACAGGACTAGCAAAATGATGTTTTATCAAACTCGATTTTTTCGTATTTCTTGGTTACTACTGTTATCAGTTTTGAGCCAAACGGCTTTTGCGCAAGATTTACTGTATCCACATAGCTTCACGCCAGCAACAAAGATTCCTGCTGGTTGTTTAAGCAAAAGCCCGCTGGAGCTTAAGCCAAATAACGAACTGTTTTTTGACGACGTGATCGACTTGCATTCACCAATCGATACTGGAAGCTATCGAATTCGCGTTTGGCGCATTGGCTGCCATGAGCCTGGCCGCTCGGCGATTGCAGTCAATTTTCAGGCTGTTGACGAAGCAGCTGGATTCATTCCCTTGCCTTCGGCTGAGTTATTTGATCTTGACGGCAACAAGAACCCCGCTGCATTGCTGCTGTTTCCTGCAAACGGGCCAGGCTACCTCCGTGCAACAGCTTCAGGCAGCCTAACCAAGCTGACAGAAGACAATCCCTCTGGTGTCACCATGATTGTTGACACAGATTCGGATTCGATGACCGCGACTCAATACAATGAAATCGTCGGCCTGAGACTCACATTCGATTCGCAGGAGCTCATCATCGGTGTATTGAATTATGTTGCCTCGCTCGATCCACCGCAATTTGAAGCGCCGCCGCTACATGGCCGATATTCGGGCCTGTGGATCGCTGCTGATCTGCCGAGAACGGGGCTCGTCTTTCACTCCGGCGGAACACTTAGCGAGCGCCTGTATGTGTTCACTTTCTGGCTTACCTATATCGAGGGCGCTCCGGTTTGGCTTATCGGCGAGTCGGATATCGGCCCCGAGGACTCCTCGATTGAGTTGGATCTGCATCGGTATCATGGAGGGAAAATTATCACAGACCCTTCTTTTTCCGAGGAGGATGTAAGCTCCGAAATTGTTGGCACGATGACGCTCAGCGCCCGTCACTGCAACTTGCTGGAAGTGGATATTGACCTTACCAGCCTTGGCAAGAGCAGTCGCATGATGCAACTGACGCGACTGACCCGTATTGCGGGTTTCGATTGCGACCAGACCCAGTAGATGAGGATCCTTGAAGATGCTGAACGAACTGATCCCGGGTACGATCTGGAATGCACAATACAGCTTGAGTTTTGGCCCGATCAAGATCAAAACGCGCATGACCGTGATCAGGCTTTCGAATGGCACATTGTGGGTCCATTCACCCATTGAGCCATCTCCGGAACTCGTTGATGCGCTTCAAGTCATAGGGCCCGTCGGGCATGTGGTGGCTCCGAACAAGAGCCACCACTTGTTTTTCAAGGCCTTTGTCAGGCAATACCCCTCAGCTAAAGGTTATATCGCGCCCGGCCTGGACTCGAAACGCGCCGAGCTGGCGGACTATGATCAACTGACGGGCCAACAGCTCTGGTCGCCGGAACTTCAAGGGTATTTCATTCAGGGATTACCGGTAATCAACGAAACGGTATGGTTCCATGCTGATACGGGCACGCTGGTAGTTGCTGATTTGCTGTTTTGCTTCGGCCCGGATAATTCAAAGCTGACATCGCTGGTGGCCTCGTTACTGGGCGTTCGCGGTCGACTCGCTATGTCGAAAACCATGAAGATAATGATCAAGGATAAGGACAAGTTGATCGGCTCAATAGCGCCTTTGATGGATCTGCCGATTCAACGCATCGTGCTCGCACATGACCAAATCATCACAGAGAACGCATCCGATCAATTCAAGCAGGCCTTTTCATGGCTGGATTAGGATCATCGCAAACCGTCGCGTGGTCCTTGCGCTTAAGATCCGTTCAGCAATGGCGGATAGAGAAACGAGCAGAGTGCTTGGATGACGACTGTGGTTTGCCAAGAACCCTCTGAATATCCATGGTCTGAATATCCATCGTCTGAATATCCACGAAACGATTGAATATAGAAGCATGGATACTTTCGAGATCGAAGATCAATTTCGAATACGGGCCATGATTCATCAGTCCTGGCCCCTTGCAACCGCAATCGATCAACCGCATTGGTCGAACGAGCTAGATTGAAATGTAGTGCAAATGCTCAAGCGCAGTCATGACGCACTCGCGTATCGAAAACGCCAGCAGCAATTACACGTCACGCTGGATCATTGATGACAACGGCGATTGAACCTCGACTGTCGGAGTGGTTAATGGCAGCCAGGTCGTCAAGCCTTGTCAATGACTGGTTGAACGCCGCAGATACCACCTGCATTTTCAGCGTTTCTAGAGCCATTGCCGGACGGTTGGCAAACCGATACAGATCCCGGGTCATGTCACGAATCTCGTGCCGTTGATGATGATCAGGGTCCGATTGGCCTTGACTGTGAACAATCGTGCCCAGGCAACTGCCCTAGCCCGCTCCCGAACCCTGCAATAACCACCATGCAGCACTCGAGGCGGCTATTCCAGCCGGCACGAACCACCACAGCCACTTTGGTGAACCGCCTGATGTCTCGGCCTGATCGAGCACGCGTGCCGGCTTCAAACCCGGGGCCTGGAGCACAAACCGAATGCGATTGACGCGCAATTCGTCGCCTGACTGGAGTGGCTGTCGGCCGGCTGGCTCACCGTTGATCCAGGTTTGTCCAGCCGACTCAAGCATCAACGTGTCGTCTTCAAAGACGATGCGCGCATGTCGGGGAAGAAACGCATCACTCCGGATATCGGCCTCCGGGTCGCTGCCAATCAGCGTGTCTTCGTCCAGTTCGAACGTCTTGCCGGTCAACTCGCCGGAGGCGCCTTTTAAGCGATAGGTCATGAAATCACATCCCGATTTTATTAACGTCAAGCCTCATTGGGCTTGCTTGCATCAGTATATTCAATCAACTCGCGCAACAGCGAAGTTGCGTAGCTGCCGCGCGGCAGGCTGAAATGAAGACGAAGCGTGCTCGTATCCAAAAATGTCCACTCCAGATGTTCAGGTCGCATGCGCAGGCTTCTGCGTTCAGCCTTGAGTCCAAAGCGCACCAGGCCATCGAACAAATCTTGATGCTGCTGAATCACCGCCTGCTCGATCTGGCCCGCCGTTGTTCGAGCAAATTCCGTGTCAACGCCAACCATCGGTCCGGTCGGATGGAGATCCATTGCTGCGCAACGTGCTTTCTGGTCAGCGTCTTCAGCATCAGCAACAAAGATCGAACGACTGCCATCCAGCATGGCAACATCGCCATCGATCAAGGCATTCCAATCGCCCCGCTCGATTCGTCGGCTCAGTACCTGATTGAAAATCAGACTGCGCGCGGCCGA
>CAKZPB010000091.1 GCA_937138395.1 uncultured Pseudomonadota bacterium | reverse complement strand
CAACGCCTTGGAAAGGATTACCCAGGCGTTGGCGCGAGTAACGCTTGCGCAGGCCGTCTGATCATGCATCTTCCTGTCGTCCGATCCCTTCGCAGGGCGCCCAAACCCGCCACTGAAAGCGATCACAGACCTCGCCCAGCAGTTCAATAAAACGTTCGTGATCCTGATCATTCTTAAAAACCGCTTGCCGGTGATTGCCGCGTCACATCACGTGGTAAAACGCATCAGCAAATTCGATTCGCAAAGGGCGAGCCATGGTTGGTCCTAACCAAGACCAATACAAGACCTGACCCCAGGTTTTCCCTGGATGGTCACCCGGGTGGGCAACGTGCCACTCAATAATCGTTTGGCCAAGCTGGAGCCGAATGACGAAGGGTCGGACGCAGCCTGGCACGACTACATCCAACGTTGGACCCGCCTGAACTGCCAACGCGCCGGTGCGGCCTTGCTTGCTGCCTTACTGCTGCTGATACCGCTTTGGCAATAATCGACCAGGCACCCCAAGTGGGTGCACTGTTCTTCTATTGCTCGAACTTAACCAATATTTGCGGCTTTGATTACGCCCATTGCAATCCACGCCAAAGCCATGGTGACTGGTAAAAAATGCCAGGGCAACAGAAAATGTTGCAAAGGGCTGAGCGCCTCAGCTTTTTTACCAATGATGACTTGTTCGATGTTGTCTTCTAATGATGCAATAGCCTGTATGCCACAGCGTAATAGAAACCCAACGGATAGAGAGCTGAGCACGCCAACGCTGGAAAAGACAATACAAAGGGCAGTGTTTTTCTCCCAGGAAAATCCTATACCTGCAAACAAGAAACCCTGGAGGATAAGAAACCACTGCATTCGATGGTTAATCATCTCATTTTCCTGGTGAATCATGCTGCGTATTGTTTCTGCGTCTTTATTCATATCGTGAAAACAGTATGGAATTGATCTTGCCACACTATAGCCATCTTCCTACCCTTAATTGGCTAACTTGGAAAATGAACCACCCTGAAATTTCAAATTTCTGGAGGTTGTTCAGCCGGCCTTATTCGCTGGAGTGTTCCGCAAGGAAGTCCAACAGCAATGCGTTCACTTCGTCTGGCTTGTCCAGCATCATCCAGTGCCCGGCGCCTTCGATCTTGCGGAAGGTGAAATCGGCGGCCACCATTGATGATTGCTTGACTTGTGCTTCGGAGAGATAGATGTCGAGGTCACTCCAGACGCCAAGTACCGGGATGTGGATCCGGACTTCCGGTACCGGTGGCTCACCTTCGTCAACAACGTAGTCGGCCCCCGGCTGCGCAAGCCGATCCTGCAGGTTGCCGCGATACCAGTTCAGCGCAGTTGTCATTTGATTGCCCTGCTTGAGTCGCTCGATGACCTGCTCGGCCTCCGGATGGCTTTCCAGGAACTGGCGCATCAGCCGCCAGTCGTAGTCGGCCAGGGTCTTCTCGGCCAGCCCTTCCTGCAAAAACAGATAGAAGTACCAGGACATCCGGCGCTGCTCGATCGATGACCACGCCGGCACGTCCGGTGGCCCCACCGACAGTACGATCATCGAATTGAACCGATGCTGAAAGAATGAAGCCAGTTGCCAGGACAGGCCAGCACCCCAGTCGTGACCGACCAGGTACACCTTGTCCAGCCCTAGCGCATCAAGCATGCCAATCACGTCGCTCATCAGCACCGGAATCGCATATGCCTCCTTGGCCATCGGACTCGGCGCATCGCCATAGCCGCGTAGATCCGGCGCAATCACCCTGAAACCGGCTTCGGTCAGCGCAGGAATCTGGTGTTTCCATACATCCTTCGAATCCGGAAACCCGTGTAACAGAAGCACCGCAGGCCCCGTACCTTGGTCAATCAGCGGGAACGTGCCATTGGGCGTTTCAATGGTTGTAGATGCCTGGGCTGAAAGACTGACAACAAAGAGAACGGCAAGAGCAATGTGTCGGATGAATTTCATCGCAAGTACTGCCTCCAGGAAATGACTATTGAACCCACACTATAGCCACATTCCCATTTTTGAGCTAAGTTGCGAAAAACAGTTCTGGAAATTTACGTGCCATCCTGATGGGTTGTTGTGCCAGTAAGAATGGACATAAGCG
>CAKZPB010000090.1 GCA_937138395.1 uncultured Pseudomonadota bacterium | reverse complement strand
ACGCCCCGCCGCCTCCACCACCTCCTAAGCAGAAAGCCGGCCATTGTGCCGGTTTATTTCTGGCGGCAAGCGAATCAGCTGACTTCCAATGAAATGACGCCCTGAATTTTCACCATAAAGCAGTGAAACAAACTGATTACCGATAACCGGATTATTCGCGGGCAAAGTAACTTTTTGCGTGGAAACCGATTGCAAGCCTCCTTCTTTTGGCCGACATTCCTCTATGATTCGATTCAGTCACAAGCCATGCGAGTCTTCAATTGAATTTCATACAGCCTCTGTTGGGCGGCCTGATGATCGGTATCGCGGCACTGCTGATGCTGGCCGGGACTGGTCGGATCATGGGAATCAGCGGAATCACCTGGTCTGCGGTTTCACTCGCTGCAGATCGTGCCTGGCGCTGGTGTTTTCTTGTCGGGATTGTGCTGGGAGCCGGCTTGTTTCACTGGTTATCAGGACAGGCAACGCCTGAGCCAAATCCCGCTGCATGGGTCTGGATCGTCACTGCCGGCCTGCTGGTTGGATTCGGCACTCGATTGGGCAGTGGCTGCACCAGCGGCCATGGTGTCTGTGGCCTGGGTCGTTTGTCCAAGCGCTCGCTGGTCGCCACATTGACGTTCATGTCCAGCGGCATCGTCACGGTATTCATTCTCCGACATCTGATCGGGGGCTATCAATGAAAACGTTGATAAGCCTTCTCTGCGGATTGATCTTTGGCGCGGGTCTTGCGCTCTCCGGCATGACTGATACCGCCAAAGTGCAGGGCTTTCTCGATTTATTTGGACATTGGGTGCCCGATCTGGCCTTTGTCATGGGCGGCGCGGTCCTGGTTACGCTGATCGGGTTCCGCATGGTAAAACCAAGCTCTTCGCCGGTGTTTGCCGATCGATTCGAATTACCGACGGCCAATCAAATTGATCGTCGGCTGATTATCGGCGGCGTGCTGTTTGGCGTTGGCTGGGGGCTGTATGGCTATTGCCCGGGACCAGCCATCGCCGCATTGGCCTATCTGGACTGGCAAGCCGGCTTGTTTGTGCTTTCAATGTTGATCGGGATGGGGCTGGTAGATTTATTGTCGGGCCAAACCTCCGAATAATCTTGAACGCAAGAAAAGATGGCCGGGCACATAAATCAGCAGGCCGCTCAGAAGACACAGCAGCGGCAGCCAGGCCCAGTCCGGTAACCAGACCTGCTCGATACCGAACGGTGCATGAACATAATTCAGATTGCGGCCTTCATCACCAACAAGCCAACCGCCAATCACTGCTGCAGTGCCAATCAGCCACTGCAGCCTGACGCCTCTCCGGTCATAGCCGTAGCGCCAGCACAGCCATACAACGAAAATTGGTACTGCCATGTGATACAGCGAGGCCGCGCGCTGAGTCAATGAAAATCGTGGATCAAACATATAGGCGGTCATGCCCGTCGGGCTGTCGCCAAGCACCAAGCCCAACAGAACATCAGGTGCCCACACCGCCCCGACCACCACGACCGTGCTGGCCTGGCTCGAGATCAGCAGCCGGCTGTTGGCCCATAACCCGATCAACAGCACAAACTGGGCTACATTGCATAACCACCAGAAATTCTGTGGCCCTTGAGCCTGCCAGACAACGACGGTCCAGATCACCATCCAGGCTGTAAACGCGAATTTGGCGCCCAGCGTAATCGACAATCGTTCACGATCGGGTTTATTTTCGATCAAGGACATGTCAATCATTGACAACCTGTTGTTTTCTTTTTTGCGATTCTCTTGATGCGTAAACGCATCAATCCGCTATCCTAAGGCGAGCTTTCGAGGACAACGATACCGTGCAACAAACAAGAAAAACAGCATTGATCACCGGTGCAGGTTCCGGACTGGGGGCTGCCATGGCGCACAAACTAGCCGGTCAAGACTGGCTCATCCTGGTAACGGATCTGGACGCTGATCGCGCCGAGCAGACCGTGCAGCAGCTTGCTGGCGAGGGTCATCGCAGTTATGCCCTGAACGTGACCGATGAATCGCAGTGGCAGGCGCTTCGTCAGGATATAGATGAACGCGGTGAGTCCCTGCAGCTATTGATCAACAACGCGGGCGTAGCGACGGGCGGCTTGACTGGGGAAACGCCGCTCGACGACTGGCGCTGGGTGATGGACATTAACGTCATGGGTGTCGTGATGGGCTGCCATTATTTTGTCGATCACTTCCGGTCGCAAGCCGCCGGCCATATCATCAACGTCGCGTCCTGGGCCGGCCTGGCCGCAGCACCGGGCATCGCATCGTATGGAACCGCCAAGGCCGCCGTGGTGTCGTTTTCCGAGATGCTTCGAGCGGAGCTGCACAATGCCGGCGTCGAGGTATCGGTGCTGTGCCCGGCATTCGTCAAGACCGACCTGACATCGACAATGCGTGCGCCGGACGACGGCTATGCTCAACGCGTGCAGCGGTGGATGGAAAAATCAGGCATTTCGGCAGACGATGTGGCCGATATAGTGCTGAACGCAGTCAAGAAGCCGGAGTTCCTGCTACTGACTCATCCAGAAACGCGCTGGCAGTATCGCATCAAGCGCTGGTTTCCCGGACTCTACTTCAAGATGCTGATGCGCCAGATGGCCAAGATGGGGCTCTAGATATTTCCTGAACGCCTGTCAGCGATTGGCAAGGTGCATCGGCCAGTTCAGCAGCATGGTTCAGGCACCCATCTCGGCCAGCAGTTCCGCCTGATGCGCTTCGGACAGTGGATCAAGCAGATCATTCAGGGCACCATCAAGAATATTGTCCAGGTCGTAAAGGGTGACACCAATACGGTGATCCGTCACGCGCCCCTGGGGAAAATTGTACGTTCGGATACGCTCGGAACGATCACCCGAGCCAACCTGGAGCTTGCGGTCTGCCGCCACCTGACTGCGTATCTGCTCGCGTTCGGCTTCGAGCAACTTGGCATTCAACAAGCTCATGGCGCGGGCCTTGTTCTTGTGTTGTGATCGCTCGTCCTGACACTCGACCACAACACCGGTTGGGATGTGCGTGATGCGAATTGCAGAATCGGTTGTATTGACGTGCTGACCGCCGGCGCCCGATGATCGGTAGGTGTCGATGCGCAGATCGTTCGGGTCGATCTTGACCGCATCCACTTCGCTGACCTCGGGCAGAATCGCAACGGTGCAGGCCGATGTGTGAATACGGCCCTGTGACTCGGTAGCCGGCACGCGCTGGACGCGATGCGCACCCGATTCGAATTTCAGTCTCGAATACGCACCTTTGCCCGCCAGTCGCGCCACGAGTTCACGGTAGCCACCAACCTCGCCCGGCTGAGCGTCCAGTATCTCGATGCTCCATCCTGCGCGCTCGGCATAGCGGCTGTACATTCGAAACAGATCACCGGCAAACAAGGCCGCTTCCTGGCCACCCGTACCGGCGCGTATTTCAAGAAAGATATTGCCGTCGTCGTTCGGGTCCCTGGGTACGATCAATTTCTGAAGTGTTTGCTGCAGACCTTGGCGTTCGGGTTCCAGGCTGGCCAGCTCCTCATTAGCCAGCGAACGCAGTTCTGCATCATCTTCTTCCAGCATTGCACGCGCATCCTGTTCACGCTGATCGAGCTGCTGCAGCTCAGCCCAGGTGCTGACGATGGACTGCAAATCAGCATACTCGCGCGACAGGGCCGTGAATTCATTAGGATTATTGGCCAGGTCCGGTTCAGCCAGCAAGCGCTCCAGTTCCTCGAAGCGATCCCTGGTTTGTTGGAGCCGCATTTCCATGCCCTCAGACATCGTCATGGCAATTCATCCAGCAGCAACAGTCGGGCCGCCTTGAGCAGATCCTCATCCATCGCTTCAGCCGCCTGGCGCAGCTGGATGCTCGGCGCATGCAGTAGCCGATTGGTCAGGCGATGCCCCAGCCTGCGCAGCACGTCTTCGGGATCACGACCGGCACGAATCTCCCTGAGCGCCTGCTCAAGCAGCCGATCGCGTTCGACGAAGGCACGCTGGCGCAACGCCTTGAGCGTTTGGCTGGATGCATTCAGGTTCATCCAGCGAATGAATTGCGCTGCCTGTTGGTCGATGATCTGGTTGGCTTCAGCCAGCGCTTCGCTGCGTTGCTCATAGCCGCGCCGGGCAATGTCGCGCAAGTCATCAATCGAGTAGAGATACACATCCTCGAGACTGCCCGCCTCGGGATCGATATTTCTCGGGACAGATAGATCAAGCACAAACATCGGCTTGTAGCGGCGTTGACGAAGGGCACGCTGCAGCATATCCGTTGTCACGATCGGGTCCGTGCTGCCGGTCGATGCGACCACCACATCGAAGTCAGCAAGGTCCTGCTCTATCCGCTCCAACGGCATCGAACGAGCATCGGCATTGGTGGTTTTCAGCCTGCTCACCAATCGATCCGCGCGGTTCGCACTCCGGTTGGCAATAGTCAGCCGGGTTAACTGGTGAGAAACAAAATGCTGACTGACCTCTTCAATCATTTCACCCGCGCCAATCATCAGACCGTTCAACGGCGCAAGGTCACCGAAAATCTGATGCACCAATTTCAATGCAGCAAAGGGCAAGGTCACAGGGTTGTGGCCAATACCAGTCTGACTCCGGACCTGCTTGGACGTCTGAAAAGCGTGCTGGAACAATCGATCGAGCACAGTGCCCATGGTGTTGGCCTCTTGAGCACTGCTCCAGGCCGTCTTGACCTGGCCGGCAATTTGCGGTTCACCCAGAATCATGGAGTCCACCCCTGCAGTCACTTTCAGGAGATGGACCACAGCAGCCTGGTCATGCAACTGATAGAGGTATTCGCGATACTGGCCCGCAGGCTCGCGGTGCCATTGATGCAACCAGTCGATCCATGGCGCTGTGGTAGTCTCGCTGGCAGCAAGATACAGCTCGGTTCTGTTGCAGGTGCTGATGATGGCAACTTCCTGAACCCCCTGCAGCGAATGAGCAGATACCAACGCCTCCGAAAGCGATTCGGGGGCGAACGCAAGCCGCTCGCGTATCGCGACCGGTGCGGTTTGATGACTGAGCCCCAAGGCAACTAACGACATGCGAAATTCAGGTGTAGGCAAACATTCCATTT
This sequence comes from uncultured Pseudomonadota bacterium, assembly GCA_937138395.1. Classification (GTDB taxonomy): domain Bacteria; phylum Pseudomonadota; class Gammaproteobacteria; order Xanthomonadales; family Wenzhouxiangellaceae. Next base: position 33,213 of record CAKZPB010000090.1, on the reverse strand, counting down.
TCCGCGGATATCGTACACAAATCAAGCCAGTTTTAACTGAACTGCGTCTTGTTGTACTGTTATCGGCTTTTCTCATGACCGCGTGTGCCAGCCCTTCCCAGGATAACAACAGTCGTGACGCCGCTTCGGACTTGGACCAGCTGACGCAACAGGAAACGCTCCAGGCCGACGCGCTCCTGGCCCAGGCATTGCAAGCCGATCGAATCGGCGACTTCGAAGGCGCACTACCGCTTTACCAGGAACTGTTGACCATTCGACCGGATCCACGGGTCGCCGAGCGGGTCAGCCGGATTGCCGCCGAAACCAACCGCTGGGGTGTTGCGCTCAGTGCATCATCAACCTGGGCCGAACTCGATCCTGCTTCAACGCCAGCCCAACAGATGAATATCATCGCTCGCTTCAGAACAGGACGGACCGGCGCGGCGATTGATCAGCTTGCCGAACAGCTGGATGAATCCGGTCAATCGCAAGGTCAATGGCAAATGGCGCTGGCCCTGTTAACCGTTGCACCGAGCGAAGAGCGTGAAACGACTGAGGCCAGAGAACAGAGTATGGCGCTACTGCGTCAGCTGCTTGATCGGACAGGACATGCAGCGGATTCCGGCTTCAGTAACTACCAGCAAAGCCGCCTGGCCTGGCAGCTGGGTGAGGTTGAACAGGGACTGGCGCTGGCGCTCGAGGCCAGCCGGCTCCAACCGGACTACATCCAACTGATGTGGGCTGCAGGTCTGGCCGTTCAGCTCAATCAGCACGACCGTGCTCAGCCACTCTATCAGCAGGCCCGAATGCTGCAGTCAGACCCGGCATCAGCGCGCGCCGTTCAAGCGGCACTGGCCGAAGCCGAAGCCCTGAACCAGATCGGGCAGCCCGATCAGGCCATGGCCCTGCTGACCAGCCTTCCCGATACGCTGGATACCGTGTATGCGAGGGCTTTACTGGATCTTGAACAGGAACGTGATTCATCCGCCTTACAGCACTGGCAACAGCTGGCGTTGCTGGCAGAAACCGTTGAACCGCCAGCGCAGCAACGCGCATATTGGCTGGTTGCAGTCCTGGCCGAAGTGCTTGAACAAGAGGGCGAGGCCATCGCCTGGTATCAACGCATCGATGGAGAACGCCGCGCAGAAGCGCAGCTGCGGCAAGCCGGGCTTTTGGCCAGAAACAATCAGATTGACGACGCACGCAGGCTGCTGGCCTCGCTTCGGGATGGCACGAATACCCAGATGAGCGAGCAATCCTACCTGGTCGAGAGCCAGATGCTGATGGAGCAAGGCCGGCATGAGCAAGCGCTTGATCTCTTGATTGAGGCCGTCGCCAACCAACCCGGCAGTCTTGACTTGCTGTACGGACGAGCCATGGCAGCCGTGCAGGCTGATCGGCTTGAACTGGCCGAACAGGACTTACGCGTGATCATTCAGCGTGATAGCCAGAACGCCATTGCATTGAATGCACTTGGCTACACGTTGGCCGACCGCACGGATCGCCAGGGCGAGGCCCTGCGCCTGATCGAGCGCGCGCTGGCCCTCGACCCGGACAATCCGGCCATCCTGGACTCGATGGGCTGGGTATTGTTCAGGCTTGGTCAGGCCGAACAGGCCCTGCCCTACCTGGAACGGGCCGCGGCGGGTGATTTCCATCCGGAAATCGTCTCGCACCTGATGGAAGTGCTGTGGACCCTTGGCCGGGAGCAGGAAGCACAGGCATTGCTGGCACGAGCCGAGCCTGAATTCCTCGCCGACGCTGTGTTTGTCGATATGCTGGAACGCACCGGCCTGGGCAATTAATGCGGATGCGCGTCTTTCAGTTGCCGCTGCCGCTGTGTGGACTGATGATTGCGGTATTGCTGGTGTCAGGCTGCGCGATCCGCGAGCCCCGACCCGAAGGCGCCTGGCTGCAGGATCGCGAGCGATGGTTTCACAAGCACCCCGACTGGACGGTACAGGGACGTCTGGGACTATCAAACGGTCAACGGGGTGGCAGCCTGAGTTTTGACTGGCAAGCACAGGGCGACCAGCACACCGTCCAGCTGCGGACGATTGCCGGTGGCAAACAGTGGCGCCTACAATTCGGCCCCGAATATGCTCTGCTGGAAGGCAGCGATATCGACCGGCTGGAGGGATCCGATCCGGACCCTTTGGTTGAACAGGCGGTTGGTTGGCCAATCCCGGTTCAATGGCTCAGTCAATGGCTGCGGGGGCTGCCGGCGCCATCCGAGGCGCGGATGGCTTTTGCTGAAGACGGCACACTGACCCAATTGAGACACAGCAGCTGGTCGATTGATTTCTCGCGCTGGACCGATGGGCGCAACGGCGTGCTGCTACCGACCCGCATCGAAGCGCGCGACCCACCACACCGGGTCAGGGCTGCAATGTCGAACTGGCGGTTTAAGACGGAGCTGGACTGATGTCAGCGTCAACCTGAGGGCTGCAATACGCCTTGTGGCAGGACGATCTCTTGCTTGACACCAGATTACCCGGAAAATTATCAAGAAAATTACTATTCGATGACGCAATGCTTTGCCCGAGTCGCTATAATTTTGACCTTGTTGCGATCAACGATGAATTTCGATTGACAACTGGGACGTCGCCAAGTTGGTTAAGGCACGGGGTTTTGATCCCCGCATTCGCAGGTTCGAATCCTGCCGTCCCAGCCATTTCAATTGTCTGATTCGCATCACGGCTGCTACTGAATCTCACGTCTGAATGCAAGGGAAGCCCTCGTGAGCACACCATCGCTGATGATTTTTTCCGGCAATGCCAATCCTGAATTGGCGCACGCCATCGCCGGTCATCTCGGCGTTCCCATGGGCAAGGCCAACGTGGGGCGTTTCAGTGACGGCGAAGTCATGGTTGAAATTGACGAAAACGTTCGCGGGCGCGACATTTTCATCATTCAGCCCACCTGTCAGCCGGTTGCCGAAAACACCATGGAATTGCTGGTCATGGTTGATGCCCTGAAACGGGCCTCGGCAACACGCGTAACGGCTGTCATTCCCTATTTCGGCTATGCGCGGCAGGACCGTCGACCGCGGTCGGCCCGGGTGCCGATCACGGCCAAGGTCGCAGCCAAGATGATTGGTACTGTTGGCACGGATCGGGTTGTAACGGTCGATCTGCATTCCGATCAGATTCAGGGTTTTTTCGATATTCCGGTCGACAACGTATACGCCTCCCCGCTGACGCTGGCCGATATCTGGAAGCATTACGGCGGCAACGAAATGATCGTGGTCTCGCCGGATGTCGGCGGTGTGGCCAGGGCTCGGGCCATTGCCCGTCGACTCGATACCGAACTGGCCATCATCGACAAGCGCCGACCCAGAGCGAACGAATCCACGGTCATGAACCTGATCGGTGATGTCGACGGCAAGATCTGTGTTCTGATCGACGACATGATCGACACTGCAGGCACCCTGTGTTCGGCCGCGGCCGCACTCAAGGAAGCCGGTGCAATCCGCGTTGTGGCCTACTGCGTGCATCCGGTTCTGTCGGGCCCGGCGATCAAGAATATTGCAAGTTCGGAGCTGGATGAAATCGTCTGCACGGACACCATTCCGCTCAAACCGGAAGCGTTGGAATGCGGTCGCGTTCGCCAATTATCGGTCGCGCAAATGCTGGCCGAAACCATTCGCCGCATGGCTGAAGGCGAATCGGTCAGTTCGCTTTACGTGGATTAACTGCGAACAGCGGGAACCGCTAACGATCTGCAGCCGCAGATCACGCAGATGTACGAAGATTAAAAAACAAACACAAGTCGTTACTTAGGATCGACCAATATTCCCCTTGCAATAAAACAAACTTGGTCATTGCTACCAGGGAACCATTTGCTTTTTATCTGCGAAATCCGCGCAATCTGCGATTTCAATTGGGTTAGCTGTACCCGATCTGAACCGCGATGATCAGCGCAATCGATCCTGCAATCAGCAGCTTGATGATCAGCGGAAAGATAAACCGGAACCAGCGCGTATAGGGAATACCGGCCAGGCCGATGATGCCCATCAGGACGGCGTTGGTCGGCACGATCATGTTCATGAAGCCATCGCCATATAAAAATGCCAGGACCGTGACCTGACGTTCGATACCCAGGATGTCACCGATCGGGGCCATCAGCGGCATGGTCAGGTACGCCTGGCCGCTGCCCGATGCGACGAAGATATTCATGATGCTCTGGATACCCAGCATGCCGACTGCAGCCACCTGAGCGGGCAGTCCCTGCAGCGGTGTAGCCATGGCATTGACAATGGTGTGCAGCACCATGCCGTCCTCGAGCAGCAGCGAGATGGCGCGCGCAAAACCGATCAACAGCGCCGTGCCGGCCAGTTCGGCGGCCCCCTTGCTGAAAACAATGGCCACGCGGTCGAACTTGAGCCGGGCAATCAAACCAACGAGAATGGCCAGCGCAACAAATAAAGCACTGAGTTCCGTCAGGTACCAACCCTGCTGGGTGATGCCCCATACCAGAATCAACAGCGACGCAAACGCGCTGATCAGCACCAGCAAGTGGGTGGCCGTCATGGAGGGTGGTTCAACGTGCTCCGGAGGTTGCGCTTCATCCACGCCGTAGACCAGGCTGCACGTCGGGTCGGCCTGCACTTTTTTGGCATAGCTCCAGACGTGATGAACGCCAATGAGCACAAACGGCAGATACCAGAGCACACGATATTCCCAGCCCGAAATGGGCTGAAGCTCGGCTACGTTCTGAGCAATGACGAGCGTAAACGGATTGGTCAGTGCCGCGCCATAGCCGATGCCATAACCAACCACAATCATGCCGATGGCGGTCATGGTATCCATCCGCATCGCCACACAGAGTGCTATCAACACGCCGGCCAGCGGTATGTATTCGACCGCCATGCCGATCGTGGCCGCGCCAAACGCAAACATGAAAATACCGATAAAGATCAGCAGTCCCGGCATCGATCCAAAGCGCACGATTACGCGCCCGAGCAGCGCGTCAATTGCGCCGGTGTCACGAATGACGGCCAGCGCACCACCGATCAGCAATACGAAGAAGATAATGTCCTGCGCCTGACCCAACGCGCGCGGCACGGCCGTAAACAACGACACCGGCGACATCTTCGGATGGTCCTCGATCACCGCATAGGTATTGGCGATCACCACCTCACGACCCGCTTCGTTGACTTCGGTTTGAAACTCGCCGGCCGGTAAAACCCAGGTCATGACCAACGCCAGAATCATCAGGGCAAACATCAACACCAGCGTGTGCGGCATTTTGAATACGGCTTTGGTCGACTCCGTCGCAGTTGAATGGGTTTCTTCAGTCATATCATTGGCCTAAAGCGAGAACGACTAATAGTATGAGCCCTGAGCGACTTTGGGGTGGGTCCGATTGTTTGCCGGCAATGCAAGCAGTATCGATTCTGTATCGTGATGACATGCTACTGCGGTCTGATTCTGATGACGTTGGAAACAGCCCTGAACTGCCACCATGACGCCATGACAGCCCCGGGCCCGATACACTAGGCGGTTTGATCTTGAACACGCCTCCGATGTCTGACTCCTTTTCGGTTATGAATCCGCCCCGCCCCGAACCAGGGCAAATCCGCCAATGGCCGCTGCTGGATGGATTGCCGCTCGCGCTGGCGCTGTCCAGCACGGCACGCAGAGCCGGCGGATTGGTGGTTGCGGTGTGCGCCGACGGCTATGTTGCGCGACGCCTGCGCGACGATCTTCATCACCTCGGCGAAACCAGTGCAGCGCTTTTTCCGGACCTGGAGGTACTGCCCTACGACTTGTATTCACCCCACCCGGATCTGATCTCGCACCGGATCGAACTGTTGTCCAGCCTGAACCGGGTTCAAGACGGCATTCTGATCGTGCCGGTCAATGCCCTGATGCAGCGTCTGCCGCCAAAGCCGTTCATTCTTGGCCAACGCCTCGATCTGCATATGGGTCAGTCGCTTGATCTGGAACACTTTCGCAGTCAGCTGATCGACGCCGGCTACCAGGTCAGTGATCAGGTTTGGCAACCCGGGCAATTTGCCCTGCGCGGATCAATCATCGATTTATGGCCGATGGGCACCGATACCCCATACCGCGTTGAATGGTTCGATACCGACATCGAATCCATACGAAGCTTTGATGCTGAAACGCAGCGGTCGATTGAAAAAATGGACCAGCTGAAGCTGTTGCCAGGACGTGAGTTTCCGTTCGATGAGCAGGCTCGCCAGGATTTTCGCCGACGCTTCCGGACCCGCTTCGATGTCGATCTGCGCCATGCCAGCATCTATCAGGAGATCGGTGAAGGCGTTCTGAGCCAGGGATTGGAACAGTATCTGCCGCTGTTCTTTGATGACCTGTCAACCCTGTTCGACTATCTGCCGAAGCCCTTCCGGCTGATTCAGCTCGCCGGCATCGATGAAGCGCTTGAGCGTTTCAGTCAACAGGTCAGCTATCGACATGATCAACGTCAAGGCGACATCCAGCGTCCGGTACTGCAGCCGCAGGAACTGTTTCTCACGGTCGAGGAGCTGAATAGTCATCTGGGCGACGCCTGCGTAAAAATGACCCGTCGAGCGCCGGCGAAAGCCAGCGTTCAATGCATCGAACCGCTGGATCTGGACCATCATTCGGATCAGGCCGGTGAATGGATTCAAAACCATACCGAACGCATCCTGCTGGCCGCTGACAGCGCCGGGCGACGGGAGTTGATCGCCGACAACCTGAAGCGCGTTGGCGTACAACCGCGCAAACTTGATTCCTGGTCCGCCTTCGTCAGCGGCGATGATCCGCTGGCGCTGGCCGTGCTGCCATTCTCGTCGGGCTGCCACCTGGCCGAGGCCGGCATCTCGGTTCTGACTGAATCCGAGCTGTTCCCTGGGCACACGCGCACATTGCAGCGCAAGAGCACGAACGGCCCGGATCCCGAAAACCTGGTTCGTAGCCTGGCCGATCTGCAACCCGGTGCGCTGATTGTTCATCTGGAGCACGGTATCGGCCGCTATCTCGGCCTGGAAGTTCTGGACGTCGGCGATACCAGCGGCGAATTTCTAGCCATCGAGTATGCCGGCGGCGACAAGCTCTATGTTCCGGTCGCCGATCTACACCTGGTCAGCCGCTACACCGGTGCCGAGCCCGACGGCGTTCAACTCAATCAATTGGGCTCGGACCGCTGGAGCAAGACCCGTCGTAAGGCAGCCGAGAAAGTGCGCGATGTGGCCGCTGAGCTGCTCAACCTTCAGGCCCGACGTGCAGCACGTGAAGGTCATGCCTATGCGCTTGATCGTGGCTTGTATGCACGCTTTGCGGCCGGTTTCGAGTACGAAGAAACAGAGGATCAGCAGCGCGCCATCGACGCCGTCATTGCCGATCTCCAAGCCGAAACGCCCATGGACCGGGTCATTTGCGGCGATGTCGGTTTCGGCAAGACCGAAGTCGCGCTCCGTGCCGCCTATGTCGTCAGCGACGGCAATCGTCAGGTCGCACTGTTGGCGCCAACCACGCTGCTGGCCGAACAGCACTACCGTACTTTCCGCGATCGCTTCGCTGACTGGCCGGTCAGGATCGAACTGTTGTCCAGAACCGGCAGCAGCAAGTCCACTCAGGCTACGCTCGACGGGCTGGCCGATGGCACGGTCGACATCGTCATCGGCACCCATCGCCTGCTGCAGAAAGACATTGCCTTCGACCGGCTCGGGCTGATCATCATCGATGAAGAACAGCGCTTCGGCGTGCGCCAGAAAGAACAGCTCAAGAAGCTGCGTGCCGAAGTCGATCTACTGACGCTGACGGCCACGCCGATTCCGCGGACGCTGAACATGTCCATGGCCGGTTTGCGCGAGCTGTCCATTATTGCGACGCCGCCGCAGCGGCGCATGGCGGTCAAGACCTTCGTCACGCAGTGGGACATGAGCACCATCAGCGATGCCATCAACCGGGAATTCCAGCGCGGAGGCCAGGTTTACTTTCTGCATAACGACGTGGCCAGCCAGCCGCGCATAGCTGCCGACCTGGAGAAACATTTTCCAGGGGCACGCATCGGCATCGCTCACGGCCAGATGAAGCCGGGCGCGATGGAACAGACCATGCGCGAATTCTATGCGCGCAAGATCAACCTGTTGATTGCCAGCACCATTATTGAAAATGGCATTGATGTACCCACCGCCAACACCATCATTATCAATCGCGCGGACAAGTTCGGCCTGGCCCAGCTGCACCAGCTGCGCGGTCGCGTCGGCCGATCTCATCACCTGGCCTACGCTTACCTGATCACGCCGCCGATGAAATCGATCACGCGCGATGCGCGCAAACGCCTGGAAGCCATCCAGACGCTGGAAGAACTCGGCGCTGGCTTTACGCTGGCCACGCACGATCTGGAGATTCGAGGCGCCGGCGAATTATTGGGCGAAGATCAGTCCGGGCAGATCGAGGCCATCGGCTTCCAACTGTACTCCGAATTGCTGAATCGGACGGTCGAAGCACTGAAGGCAGGCATCGAACCCGATCTGGACGAACCGGTTGATATGACCTCCGAAGTGGATCTGCACGTCACCGCGCTGATTCCGGATCAGTACCTGGCCGACGTACATCAGCGCCTGGTGCTGTACAAACGCATTGCCCAGGCACGCGGGCCCAAGGACCTGCATCAGCTCCAGGTCGAGATGATTGATCGTTTCGGCCTGTTGCCCGAGCCCGTCAAGAATCTGTTCAGCGCAGCCGAACTCAGACTGCAGGCGCGTCAACGCGGCATTCGCAAGCTGGAAATCGGCCCTGCGGGGGGGCGCATCGAATTTCTGCCGAAGCCCGATATCAACATGGCCGAGCTGGTGCGAATGATTCAGGTTGAGTCGCATACGTTTTCACTGCCGGCGCAGGATCGACTGCGCATCGACGGCGAATTCGAGGGCCTGGAAACACGCCTGTCGCTGGCCGCAGACTTACTGCAGCGCCTGCAACCAAAGCAATCCAGGACTGCAACAGCCTGATGAATCATCGGTTTGCACTGCACATTTTCGTTACACTCGGACGCATGACCTTGATCGTCAAACTGCTTCGTTTCCCGGCCGTTGGTTTGCTGCTGATGATGAGTGCCGCCGGGCTGCCGCCACTCGCCGCCCAGACACCGACCGCAGACGCATCAGCGGCGGATCCGATCTACCGCGTCGAAGTAATCCTCTTCAACCACACCGGTGGCCGCTCCGACGCGCTTCGTACCGACCGACTGAATGACTTCAGTGATGCATTGGACCCGCTGGACCTGGCCGAGGCGCTGGCTGAAGCGCAGGCCTCCCAGGATCGATTCAATCAGCTCAGTGCCGGCGTTCAACCAGGCCGCAATCCGGAGGCTGCCAATGGTCAACAGTCCAACTCCGAACGCGAGCTTCGACAATACCTGGCTGAAGCCCAATTGAGTGAGCCGATGCAGGCCATTCTTGACCGCCTGGAGCGATCGGACCGCTATCAGCCGCTGACCTGGCGCTCCTGGCTGCAAACCCTGGAACGCGGTGAATCCACGCGCTGGGTTCGTTTACACAATGAACGGCGCTTGCAGCTTGGGGATGGTCCGGAAGCTTCGATGGTCGGCCAGGAACTTGATGCAAGGGCTGCGCTCGAGCCCGATAACACCGACCCAACCAGCCGCGTCGACGAAGCGCTCGAAGCGGACCGTTTCCAGTACGAGCTGGACGGCCAGATCCGTGTTCGCCAGCGGCAGTTCATGCACGTGTATTTCGATCTCGAGTGGCGACAAGCTGCCGGACGGCCCGCGCCGTTATTGCAGTCCCAACCATCCGAAAATGACCTGCGTCCGCTGCACGGCTCGGCACCGAGCGAATGGCTGGTCCACCGCTTCGAACAATCGCGAATCGTTCGTCCGGAACGGATCGAGTATTTCGATTCCGCCTGGCTGGGCGCGATCGTATTGATTCGCCGTGAGGAATTGCCAACCCCGGTACCGACCTCGGACAATACCATTGGACCTGCCGCAAGCCAGGACACGACTGAGGAAATGGATGACTGACTTCCCGAAAAACAGTTTCAGCCGTTATCATGTCGCTCCCGGCAACAAGGAATCCCCGCCCGAATGACGATCAACAATTTAAGCGCGTTGTCGCCGCTGGATGGTCGCTATGCAGCTCGCCTAACCGATCTTGCTGCGTTGTTTTCCGAGGCCGGCCTGATTCATCATCGCGTCCGGGTCGAGGTCGAATGGTTGCTGCGACTGGCCGATCACCCTGACTTCAGCCCGATCGACCCCCCCTCCCCCGACGATCGGGCCTTTCTGCACAGCCTGCACCAGAAATTCTCGCTGACCGATGCCGAGGCGGTCAAAAACATCGAACGCACGACCAACCATGATGTCAAGGCCGTCGAATACTGGATCAAACAGCAGCTCAGCACGCGACCGAATCTGAATCAGCATGCAGAATTGGTTCATTTTGCCTGCACCTCCGAAGACATCAACAATCTGGCCTGGGGCCTGATGCTGCAGGCCGCCATTCGCGATCATCTGGATCCACTGCTGGCCGATCTGGATCGCAAGCTTGAAGCACTGGCCACTGAACATGCCGATCTTGCCATGCTGTCGCGCACCCACGGTCAAAGCGCAACCCCGACAACGCTCGGCAAGGAAATGGCCAACGTCGTTTTCCGGCTGCGTCGTCAGCGTCGATTGCTGAACCAGGTCGATATCACCGGAAAAATCAACGGCGCCGTTGGCAACTTCAATGCCCATCTGACGGCCTGGCCCGAACTGGATTGGCCAAGGCTTGGCCGCGAAACCGTTGAAGGCCTGGGCCTGGTCTGGAATCCCTACACCACACAAATCGAGCCTCATGACATGGTGGCCGAGCTGGCGCATGCGCTGGTCCGGATCAACACCGTGCTGCTCGATTTTGCGCGTGACACCTGGGCCTATATCTCGATCGGCTACTTTGCCCAGAAAGCGGTCGAGGGCGAAGTGGGCTCATCGACAATGCCGCACAAGATCAACCCGATCGATTTCGAGAACGGTGAGGGCAATCTCGGCCTGGCCAATGCCCTGCTCGAACATCTGGCGGCCAAGTTACCGGTCTCTCGCTGGCAACGTGATCTGACCGATTCAACGGTGCAGCGATCGATCGGCTCGGCGTTCGGCTATTGTTCACTTGCTTGGCAATCGATTGCTCGGGGCCTGGATCGGATTACGCCGGATGCTGCCGCAATCGCCCGCGACCTGGATCAGGCCTGGGAAGTGCTTGCCGAACCGATTCAGACCGCCATGCGTATCCACGGCATCGATGAACCCTACGAAAAACTGAAAGCACTGACGCGCGGCCAGCATATTGATCAGCAGACTATCGCCACGTTTGTCGACGGGCTTGATTTGCCCGAACCGGTTCGTGCGCGCCTGAAAGCGCTCAAGCCTTCGGACTACACCGGCAATGCATCGGACATGGCGGCAGCCATCGTTCGTTATGTGTAGGCTGAGCCCATGACAGCATCAACCAGTGATCAAGCCGGCAGCAGCCCCATGGAATTGGTCGTGTGGCAGGATTTCGATGCGCAACGATTTCTCAGCCAATGCTGGCAGCGCAAGCCGCTGTTGATTCGTAGCTGGCTGCAGCCTGAAACGCTCGATATGGAGCAAATGGCCGCGGCCGCTACCGACGAAGAACTGGGTTCACGACTGGTTACGGGTGAATTCGAAAAGCTCGATTGGAAGCTGGAATACGGTCCATTCGATCCCACTGAATTACCGCGACTGGATCAGCCCTATCAATCGCTGCTGATCCAGGACATGGACAAGAAACATAGCCAGGTCGCACGTCTCCTGGAGGCCTTCCGTTTTCTGCCGAACTGGCTGATCGATGACATCATGATCTCGCAAGCAGGGCCTGGCGGTTCGGTCGGGCCGCACGTCGACGCCTACGATGTGTTCCTGATTCAAGCCTCCGGACAGCGGCGCTGGGAACTGGCCGACACCTTTCAGCCGGACCTGAACGAGGATTTCGAGCTGGCCGTGCTGCGCAATTTCAAATCCGAGGTCAGTTGCGTGGTGGATCCCGGCGATGTGCTGTACGTACCTGCCGGCATCGCTCACCATGGCATTGCGCAGCAAAAAAGCCAGACCTGGTCGGTCGGCCTGCGCGCGCCGTCCTCAGCCGAACTGGTGGCCGAACTCGCTGCATACCTTGACGAAAATAACAGCAGGCTGCCGCGCTTGAATCCGGAGCAGTACGATCCGGACCGCTCCGAGCGTATTGACCAGAAACTGCTGCAGCAGACGCGGCGAATCATGACCCAGGCCCTGCAGATGGACGACGACGAGTTGACAATCTGGCTGGGACGCACGTTGACCGCCTACCGACAGTGGAATCCCGAAGTGGATTTTGATCCCGGCGAGGAGTTCTCCGAGCTGGAGCTGCCGCTGGTTTTTCTTCCGGGCACTCGCCTGGCCTGGAGTGAAAACGGCCAGCTATTTGTCAATGGCGACGATCTGCCCTGCCCGCCGGAGTTTGCCCGGCAGTTGTGTAGCGCCGGTCGTCTCGAAGAATGGCCGCCGGACCCGACCGCACTGGCACTGATCGAGCATCTGATTGAGCAGGGCCAACTGGTCTCCAGCCGGAGCCTGTCGGTATTTGATTCCGATCAGGATGAATAAGCTTGGAACGGGACAAGCGGCACCGGCTTGACGGTATAATTTCCAACCTGTAATCAATCCTCACTTTCCTGCGCACCTCGCAAAGCGAATGACGAATAATCTTGATCACGAATATCGGATATCGCACTTATCCGGACTGAACGCCTCGTTTATCGAACAACTATACGAAGCCTGGCTCGACGATCCCGATTCGGTTCCGGCTCAGTGGCATCCGGTGCTCCAGCAACTGCTGGATGAAACCGGTGAGTCGACCGACACCCGGCACATTGCCATCGCCGAGCAGTTCCAGGGCCTGGCGCGCGCTAACGGCGGCGCCACCACCTCGAATGCCGAAGACTTCAAGCAAGCCGGCGTCCTGCGCATGATCAACGCGTTTCGTGTGCGCGGCCATCAGCGCGCGCGCCTCGACCCGCTGGACTTGAGCGAACGACCGGACGTTCCGGATCTGCATCTGGACTTCCACAATCTATCCGAAGCCGATCTGGATACTGAATTTCATACCGGCAGCCTGGCGGCACCAGACCGGATGAAACTGCGCGACATCGTGCAGCTTTGTCAGCAGACTTATTGCGGCACGATCGGTGCCGAATACATGCACATCACCGATACCAACCAGCGCCGCTGGCTTCAGCAGCGGCTGGAAGGCACGGCCGGCCAATACCGGCCCTCGGAACAGGATCGACTGCGACTGCTCAGCAAGCTGTCGGCCGCCGAAGGCATGGAAAAATACCTGCACTCGCGCTACGTTGGTCAGAAGCGCTTTTCGCTGGAAGGCAGCGAAAGCCTGATCCCGATGTTCGACCGCCTGATCCGGCATAGCGGCGAACAGGGCGTGCGCGAAATGGTCATCGGCATGGCCCATCGGGGCCGCCTGAATGTGCTGGTCAACGTGCTTGGCAAGAGCCCGGGTGACCTGTTCGCGGAATTCGAAGGCAAGATTGAGCGCGACGACCCGAACCGGTCCGGCGATGTCAAGTACCACATGGGCTACAGCTCCGACGTCTATACACCGGGCGGTGTGGTGCATCTGTCGCTGGCCTTCAATCCGTCTCATCTGGAGATCGTCAACCCGGTGGTTTCCGGCTCGGCACGCGCCCGTCAGGATCGCCTCGACGATGAAGAGCATGATCTAGTCGTTCCAGTACTGGTCCACGGCGATGCAGCGCTGGCTGGCCAGGGCGTGAACATGGAGCTGTTCAATATGTCGCAGGCGCGCGGCTTCAAGGTCGGCGGCACGGTTCATCTGGTGGTCAACAACCAGATCGGCTTCACGACGTCCAACCCGATCGACGCGCGCTCCACGCTGTACTGCACTGAAGTCGCCAAGATGGTGCAAGCACCGATCTTTCACGTCAATTCCGACGATCCCGAAGCCTGCGTATTCGTGACTCAGCTGGCGGCCGATTTCCGACGCGAGTTCGAAAAGGACGTGATCGTCGATCTCGTCTGCTACCGCAGGCTGGGCCACAACGAAGCCGATGAGCCAGCTGCGACACAACCGCGCATGTACGAGGTGATTCGCAGTCAGGATTCAGTCTATAAGCAGTACGCCAAGCGCCTGATTGAAGAGCAATTGACTGATCAGGCCACGCTGGATCAGCAGCTGCAGGACTACCGTGACAAGCTCGACGCGGGCCAGGCTGTGGTTGATCTGGTCGATGCCGACGATGCCGTCATGACCGTCGACTGGACGCCCTATCTGGAGTCCGACTGGCGCAAACCGGTCGATACCAGCTTGCCGCTGGAGCGGATCCGCGAATTGTCGGAACAGATGACCACGCTGCCCGATGGGTTTGAACTGCACAAGCAGGTCCAGCGCATCATCGACCAACGTCGGAAGATGGCCGCAGGCGAACAACCACTGGACTGGGGATTTGCCGAGACCATGGCGTACGCAGGGCTGGTCACCGAGGGGTTGAATCTTCGCCTGGTAGGTCAGGATTCACGTCGCGGCACCTTCTTTCATCGCCATGCCGCGCTGTTCAATCAGCAGGACGGCAGCTACCGCGTGCCGCTGGCCGAATTCGGCGGCGATTCAGGTCGTGTTGAAGTCATTGATTCATTGCTCAGCGAAGAAGCTGTGCTGGCCTTCGAATACGGCTACGCCACTGCTGATCCGAGAACGCTGGTCATCTGGGAAGCGCAGTTCGGCGATTTCGTCAATGGCGCCCAGGTGGTCATCGACCAGTTCATTACTTCCGGCGAGGCCAAATGGGGTCGTCTGTCCGGCCTGGTCATGTTCTTGCCGCATGGCTACGAAGGCCAGGGACCGGAGCATTCATCAGCTCGACTGGAACGCTTCATGCAGCTGTGCTCGCTGAACAATATCCAGGTCTGCGTTCCGTCGCTTCCATCACAGATGTTCCACATGATTCGACGTCAAATGCTGAGGCCCTATCGCAAGCCATTGATTGTCATGACGCCAAAAAGCCTGCTGCGTCATCGCGAATCGGTATCCAGCCTGGAGGATTTGACCAGCGGAGGCTTTCAGCTGCTGATTGATGACCCGGCACAGCCCAGCCAGGAACAGGTCGAGCGCATCGTATTCTGCTCCGGCAAGGTGTTCTTCGATCTGTCCAAGGCGCGCGCCGAGGCGGAAGAAGATCTTTCCAACATTGCCATTGTGCGCGTCGAACAGCTGTATCCATTTCCGCGCAAGGAGGTGTCGGCAATGGCCCGCCGGTACGCGAGTGCACGCGAGATCATCTGGTGTCAGGAAGAGCCACTGAATCAGGGCGCGTGGTATCAGATTCGTCACCACCTGCAAGCCTGCATACGCGATGATCAGACGCTCGACTATGTAGGACGAGCCGGTTCTGCATCGCCTGCCACCGGCTATGGGCAAGTTCATGCGGAACAACAACAGCGTCTCGTTCGACAGGCGCTGAAACTGGATGAATCGAAAACAGATCAAAACGAATAGTTATTTATCAACAGCTTATTACATGTAGTTCAAGGATTTATTCATGAGTACTGAAGTCAAGGTTCCCACGCTGCCCGAATCGGTTTCCGACGCCATTGTCGCCAAATGGCACAAGAAACCCGGTGACAGCATCCGGCGCGATGAAAACCTGGTAGACCTGGAAACCGACAAGGTCGTATTGGAGGTGCCATCGCCGGTCGACGGTACCCTGGAAAGCATCAGCGCCGAAGAAGGAGAAACGGTGACTGCCGATCAGCTACTGGGCGCCGTCCAGGAAGGCGAAGTCGAACAAGACGAACCCGCTGAACAGCCGGATGATGATGCGAAGACGACGAAGTCATCGGAAGCATCTCAACCACAGGCAGCAGAAAGCAATGACGCGGCCGAAGAGACACCCGGCACCGGGGATACCGACAAGCTGGCCCCATCCGTGCGCAAGATGGTGACTGAAAATCAGATCGATCCGGCCTCGCTCGAGGGCACCGGGCGCGCCGGTCGGATCACCAAGGGCGATGTGCTCAAGCACATGAGTGGAGGCGGTGCACGGCCCGAAGAGCGGGTCAAGCTATCCCGCCTGCGCCAACGCATTGCCGAGCGCATGAAAGAAGCACAGAACACGGCAGCCATTCTGACCTCATTCAACGAAGTCGATCTGAAAGCGGTAATGGATCTTCGTGCCCGCTACAAGGACGATTTCCAGAAAGCACACGGCGTCAAGCTGGGCTTCATGTCATTTTTTGTCAAGGCCTGTTGCGAAGCGCTGGATAAGCATCCGGTGGTCAATGCTTCCGTCGATGGCGAAGAAATCATCTATCACGGCTATCAGGATATCGGCATTGCCGTTTCGACGGACCGTGGCCTGATGGTGCCGATCCTGCGCAACGCCGGCCATATGAACCTGGCCCAGATCGAAACCCAGATCATGGAGTATGCCGAGCAGGCACGGGCTGGAAAGATTCAGCTTGAAGACCTTCAGGGCGGCACGTTTTCAATTACCAACGGCGGTGTATTCGGCTCATTGTTGTCGACACCCTTGTTGAACCCGCCGCAAAGCGCCATTCTGGGCATGCATACCATCAAGGAACGCCCCGTGGTTGTAAATGGCGATATTGTCGTTCGGCCGATGATGTACATCGCGCTGTCCTATGACCATCGCATCATCGACGGCAAGGATGCGGTCCAGTTCCTGGTTGCCGTCAAGGAATCGCTCGAAGACCCGGCCCGCATGCTGCTTGGGCTCTGAATGTTAATCAAAGGCTTTTGAACCGCAGATTACGCAGATATACGCAGATTTGAAAAAGGACAGCGATAAAGTCAACGACGTTTTGCGTGATCCTGGCTTTAAAGCCTGAAAACGCTATCTAATAATCGTTAAGCAAAACTAGCATCATGTGATCCGAAATCCGTTCGCAGCATTTCAACTCTGCGTAATCGGCGAAATCTGCGGTCACTGTTTTTTTAGGCACCAGACAACCAATCCAAACTTACCAGCGAATCTTTTATGTCAGAACAGCAATTTGATCTTATCGTTATCGGAGGCGGCCCGGGTGGGTACGCTGCGGCAATTCGAGCGGCTCAGCTTGATCTGAACACGCTGTTGATCGACGACCGCCAGGGCGAGGACGGCAAACCAGCCCCTGGCGGCACCTGTCTGAACGTCGGGTGTATCCCGTCCAAGGCATTGCTGGATTCTTCCAAGCACTTTCACCATATTCAGCACGACTATCAAGACCACGGCATTCAAGTCTCCGACATCAGCATGGATATCAGCAAAATGCTGGAGCGCAAGCGCGGCGTCGTCAAACAGCTGAACACCGGTTTGATCCAGCTGTTCAAGGCCAACAAGATTACGTTCGTAAACGGCCGCGGGAAATTATTTGCTGACCGACAGGTCGAAGTGTCCCCGCATGAGGGTGAGAAGTACACCGCATCCGGAGCACATGTCATCCTGGCCGCCGGTTCGGTTCCGTTCACGATTCCGAATGTCGAGATCGACAACAAGATGATCCTTGATAATGTCGGTGCGCTTGAAATTCCAGACGTCCCGAAACGGCTCGGCGTGATTGGGGCCGGCGTCATCGGGCTGGAGATGGGCAGTGTCTGGAGTCGTCTGGGCAGCGAGGTCATTTTGCTGGAAGCAGCTGATGAATTCCTGCCGGTCATCGACCGCGACATGGCCCGGGTAGCACAGCGCGAATTCAAGAAACAGGGCCTTGATATCCGCATGAGCTGCAAAGTGTCCGGGGCCGAGATCAAGGACGACCAGGTGCACGTGCACTATTCAGGCGGCGATGACGAACATACCGAAGTATTCGACAAGCTGCTGGTAGCGGTCGGCCGACGGGCAGCCAGCGATGACCTGCTGTCGGATGATTCCGGCGTCAAGCTGACCGAGCGCGGACAGGTTGACATCGATGATCATTGCCGAACCGGTACCAAGGGTGTCTGGGCAATTGGCGACCTCGTTCGCGGCCCCATGCTGGCCCATAAAGCATCGGAGGAAGGCATTGCCGTGGCCGAGACCATTGCCGGACAGGCCGGGCATATCAACCTCGAAACCATTCCATGGGTCATCTATACCGACCCCGAAATTGCCTGGGTCGGCAGAAATGAAGCCGAACTCCAACAAGCCGGTATCGAGTACAACGCAGGCAGCTTTCCATTTGCAGCCACGGGCCGCGGTCTGGCCATGGGTAACGCATCCGGCCAGGTCAAAATGCTGGCCGATGCCGAGACCGATGAGCTACTGGGCTGCCAGATTATCGGCGCCAACGCGTCGGAGCTGATCAGCGAAATCGTGGTAACGATGGAATTTCACGGATCGGCCGAAGACCTTGCGCGTATCGTGCATGCACACCCAACGCTGTCCGAGGCCGTCCACGAGGCTGCCCTTTCGGTCGACAAACGCGCAATACACAAGGCGAACTGACGACATTTTGGTACCGCAGAGTACACCGATTCCGCAGATTAAAAGATAGGGCATTGAAGATACAAAGATTGATCGTAAGAACATTAAACAGCCGTTTGATAGTTCAGATTCAATCAAACATCAGATTGGAGGTTTTTTGACATCTGCGAAATCGGCGCAATCTGCGGTTTCAGCTTTTTGATGTCGACTGGCTACCGATTGTCGTATCGTCATCGTAAGATTCGATTCCCGATTCACGAAGTTAAATCAAACCAACTACACTGGACATCACCTCGAACCGACACTTAATACCATGACCGATGCCATCCCCGACACGTTCCGTGTTTTTCGCATTCATAACGACGAAAACGGCTATCGCGCAGGCATCGAGCAGCAAAGCATTGATGACCAGACCGACGGCGACGTCACCATCCGGGTTCACTACTCGAGCATCAACTACAAGGATGCGCTGGCCGGCACCGGAAAAGGAAAAATCTTGCGAAGCTTTCCGCTGAATGGCGGAATTGATGCTGCCGGCGTCGTCGTGCAATCCAGCCACGATGAATTCCTGCCCGATGATGAAGTATTGATCACGGGCTGCAATCTGTCCGAAACACGTGATGGTGGCTACAGCGAATATCTTCGCGTACCCGGACAATGGCTGATTCCCAAACCGCAGGGGTTGAGCCTGCGCGAATGCATGCTGATTGGCACTGCCGGCTTTACGGCCGCGCTCAGCCTGTGGCGAATGCAAGCGAACGGTCAACAGCCGGATATGGGACCAATCGTGGTAACCGGTGCTTCGGGCGGCGTCGGCTCGCTGGCCATCGATGTTTTGACCGGCGCAGGTTATGAAGTTCATGCCATATCGGGCAAGGTCGACCATTTCGACTGGCTGCGTTCACTGGGGGCAAGTCAATGCATCAGCCGGCACGAGCTCTACTGGAGCGAGAATCCGCTGGACAGCGCCCGTTTCGCTGGAGCTATTGATACCGTGGGCGGCGATATGCTTTCGGGACTGACGCGAGTCATCAAGCCCTGGGGTTCGATTGCATCCTGTGGCATGGCTGGTGGTATTGGCCTGAACAGCTCCGTGATGCCCTTCATTATCCGCGGCATCAGCCTGATCGGAATCAATTCATCGGGGTGCGCCTACTCGATCAGGGAACAAATCTGGGATTTGCTTGCCGGCCGCTGGAAGCCAGGTCATCTGGACAGGATCGAGCAGGGAGAAATTGCGCTGGAGCAGTTGCCGGAGCATTTCCAGAATGCACTGGCAGGCCATTCCGTCGGCAGAATACTGGTCAGAATTCATCCGCCAGAAGTCGAGCAAGCCTGACCGCATCAATCGTTCAGGCCAGTGATTTGTAGTATAGTATTCGACCAATCAGATCAATCAAAAGGGAACTCAGATGGCAACAGTGCTCATCGTTGATGACTCCGAAACCCAGCGCTTTACCCTTTCTAAAATTGTTGAACAGCAGGGCCATGAAGTAGTAACTGCGGAGGATGGCGAAGCCGGCATCGAGGCTGCACTCAGCAACCAACCGGATCTGATCCTGATGGATGTTGTAATGCCCGGCCTGAATGGCTTTCAGGCGACCCGCAAGATCGCCAAAAATGCCGAAACCGCCAAAATTCCGGTCATTTTCGTCACCACCAAAAACCAGGAAACCGATCGGGTCTGGGGCCTGCGGCAAGGTGCTACAGCCTACCTGACCAAACCGGTCGACAAGAAAGAACTCATTTCTGCAATGAATACCGCGCTGGGAGACCACTGAAATGTCTGAACAGAAGGTTTCAGTCGGCGACAAGCTGCCACAAGCCCAGCTGACGCTGATGTCTGAAAACGGCCCGACACCCGTGGATTCAGCTGAGTTGATGGGCGTGGGTACGACGGTGCTGTTTGCCGTACCGGGTGCTTTCACACCAACCTGTTCTGCCAAACATCTGCCTGGCTTCATCGAGCAGGCGGACGAGATCCTGGCCAAGGGTGTCGATCGCATTGTCTGTATGGCGGTCAACGATATTTTTGTGATGGACGCCTGGGGCAAATCCTGCGACGCACAGGAAAAAGTCATCATGGCCGCCGACGGAAACGGCGACTTCGCCCAGGCACTGGGCCTCGAGATGGATGGCCGGGGGTTCGGCATGGGGATGCGATCACAGCGTTTCGCTATGATTATCCGGGACGGACAGATTGATGAACTATTGGTTGAATCCGGTGGTGAGTTTCGAGTGTCCAGCGCAGACTATGTCCTTTCAAGACTGAACTGAGTCGCCTGGTTATTTCTTGAATTCAAACACCCGGCACGCCGGGTGTTTTCAGTTGTAGGGGCCGGTGATGTTTGCCGGGCCGAAGCTTGCAATGGCTAGTCGTTACCGTAGCGCACTGGATTCACGCCCTGGGGCTCGATCCAGCCCTGCTGAAAACTGATGAAAAGCCCGGTGATCAGCAGCAGCGATAAACCCACACGCCACATCAATCTGCGAACGGCCCGGTCGCCCTCGCCCTTGTCGTGGACAAGAAAATAAAAACTGGATGCCAGGCTGTAAACAATGCCCAGCAAAAACGCAATAATGATGATTTTTCCAATCACAACTGTGTCCGAATTTGGTAAAGGAAGCCATGGTAAACCATTCTTCCATAGCGCTTCGTCACGCAGCTTTTGCCTGTTGGGCCGAAGTACTCGTCCAACCTCATTTCATCCGGGCCCGCTATGAACCGCTGGATCAAACGCATCGTCCCGCACAGTGCCGCACTTGCGGTGATCATGGGCAGTCTCGCGCTCATGGCCTGGCAGCTTGAACGGGCAGAATTCAAGACTGAATTGATGCAGGACTGGAATTCAGAGCGGGTAACCGCACTCAGCACACTGGGCGATCAACCGGCACTGCCACAGCACGTCACGGCCGAAGGACAACTGGATTTTACCCGCCAGGTGCTTCTGGACAACCAGGTTCGGGATTTTCAAACCGGAGTCCACGTATTTACTCCGCTGATTGCTGAGGATCGGATTGTGCTGGTCAATCGCGGCTGGGCCGCATGGGGTAATCGGACCGATCCACTGCCGGATCCAGGGCTGATGCAGCCAATGAGCGCAATCAACGCACAGATTCGGGGCGTGCTGAATCGACCACCCGGCGTTGGCATACAACTAGGCCAGGCTGTCCCGCTGCAGCAGGACCAATGGCCTAACCTGATGACTTATTTTGATGTAGAGCCTTTGCGGCAAGTGTTTGGTCCCCAGCTTGCATCGTATGTCATCCAACTAGAACCATCCCATCCAGAACACTTGACCGGCGATGAATGGACCGTTGTTACGTTCGGTCCTGAGCGGCATATCGGCTATGCCATCCAGTGGGCCGCGATTGCGCTGGTCGTGTTCCTGATCTGGGTCGTGCTCAGCATCCGCCAATATCGTCGGAAATGATCCGGCTCATCGGCGATCAAATCGACTTCAACCTAGGAATACATGATGAAAGCCAAATTCACCATAATCGTCCTGTTCGGCCTTTTTCTGGCGCCCATCCTGATTGCGGTCGTGCTGAATTCGCAATGGGTCGACTGGCGTGCCAGTCCGGATCGCAGCCACGGGCAACTGGTTGAGCCGGTTCAGCCACTGGGTGAATTCGAGTTGAACGATGCTTCGGGAACGGCGCGGTCCCTACCCGATCTGACCGGGCGCTGGCAGTTGGTGCATGAAATTGTTGGCGCGTGCGACCAGGCCTGTGAAGAAAACATCGTATTGATACGGCAAATTCGTGCCGCTCAAGACCGCTTCATCCCCGACGTAGGCCTGCTGCTGCTGGCTGACCAGCCATTGGCGCCTGAATTGATCGAACGCATCGAGTCTCTCGACGCGAGCTTCCTCGTGTTTGATGATCAGGCAGGGCAGACGCTCAGCGCCCGATTTCCAGCCAACAACCAGGGCTTTTTCTACATCCTTGACCCTTCAGGAAATATAATAGAAATGTTCGATAACACTGCCGACCCGACCGGTATCCGTAAGGATCTACATCGATTGATGACCTGGACGGTTCGCGAATAAATTCTTGAGTATTTCTGCTATGACGTGGTTTCAAAAGCTGGCCTGGACGGCTGTCGGTATCACCCTGATCGTGATTGTGTTGGGCGCATGGGTGCGTCTGACCGGTGCTGGCCTGGGCTGTCCGGATTGGCCAGGATGTTACGGCATGGTGACCTGGCCCAATTCGCCGGGCGAAATTGAAAGCGCCAACGCAACGTGGGGACATGAACGACCGGTCGAGGTGGGCAAAGCGATCCGCGAAATGGTGCACCGCTATGCCGCCACTTTCCTGGGTCTGATTCTGATCGTGCTGACCGCGCTGGCCTGGAAGAATCGATCTGACCCTGATCAAATGGTCTGGTTCCCGACAGCAATTCTAGCGCTTGTGATCGTTCAAGGCATCTTCGGTGCACTGACCGTCACGCTGCTGTTGAAGCCCGCCATTGTGACCACGCATCTGATCGGCGGCATGACGACGTTTTCGCTGTTGCTGTGGCTGGCGCTGCGCAGTATGCCTGCCCGCGCACACAAACCGACGCTTCCGGCGCGCACGCAATTTTCAGCAGTGTTGCTGGCCATGGCAGTATTGGTCTCACAAATCGTGCTCGGCGGCTGGGTGAGCACCAATTACGCGGCCCTGGCCTGCCCGGATTTTCCGACCTGTCTGGGTGAATATTGGCCACAAATGGATTTCCGCGAAGGTTTTCAGCTCTGGCGAGGGATTGGCTATGACTACCAGGGCGGCGTACTGGATCAATCCGCGCGCGCGGCCATTCACTTCACCCACCGAATCTGGGCCATGGTTGTCGTGGCTACGTTTATCTGGCTGTTTCTGAGGCTTTGGAAAGTGGAGGACCTGCGCAAACCGGCCCTGCTGATGATGCTGGTCTTGACCGCTCAGGTCCTGATCGGCATCTACAACATTGTTGGTGGCCTGCCGTTGGCCAATGCAGTCGCGCACAATGGTGTGGCCGCTTTGCTGCTGGGCACCATGATCTGGATTCTCGACAAAACCCGACTTCGCCGCGCCGAATGAACATCGCCATCGCCCAACCAAGCAGAATTTCGGCCTTTTTGGGCTTGTGCAAGCTGCGCGTGGTTTCTCTGATCGTGTTTACGGCCGTGGTTGGCATGGCGCTGGCGACACCCGGCATGATTCCAATGAGCGCATTGATCTGGGGCACGCTCGGCATTGGCCTGGCCGCTTCCAGCGCGGCTGCCATGAACCACATTCTTGACCAACGCATCGATGAACGCATGACGCGGACGCGGAACCGCCCTTTGCCCACAGGTGAATTGACGGAAACACAGGCGGCGGTGTTCGCGCTGCTGTTGGGTGCAGCGTCGATGATCATGCTGACCGTGTTGGTCAATCCACTGACCGCCATCCTGACGTTTGTCAGCCTGATCGGCTATGCCTTCATCTACACCGTATGGCTGAAACGGGCCACGCCCCAGAACATCGTGATCGGCGGTGCAGCCGGTGCGGCACCACCCGTATTGGGCTGGGTTGCCGTTACGGGCGAGGTCCATGCCTACGCACTGATTCTGTTTCTGATCATTTTCGTCTGGACTCCACCGCACTTCTGGGCGCTGGCAATCTATCGGCGTGATGATTATGCAGGCGTCGGGTTGCCGATGCTGCCGGTCACCCACGGCGTTGAATTTACACGCTGGCAGATTCTGTTTTATTCGATCATCCTGTTTCTCGTCACGCTGTTGCCGTATCTGACGGGCATGAGCGGTTTGATCTATCTGTCCGGCGCCAGCATATTAAACATGGGCTTTCTGGGTTATTCAATTGCGCTGTTTTTCAGCCGTAATGAACGATTGGCCATGGATTTCTTCAACTATTCGGTGATCTATCTGATGGCGCTGTTTGCCTTCCTGCTGGTCGATCACTACATTCACTGAGAACAGAGCCATGTCAAGCGAATCATCGATCAATCCCATGCAGGGGCTTGAAAACCGTTCGGAATTCATCGACCGTCATATTGGTCCACGCGAGCATGACATTGCTTCGATGCTGGACGCCCTCGGATTGGACTCACTTGATGCACTGGTGGATGAAGCGACGCCATCGAGTATTCGTTCAAAACAGAGTCTACGACTGAACGAACCTCAGACTGAAGCCGATGCGCTGGCCCAACTGCGCGCCATGGCTGATCAGAATACGCTTCAGCACAGCCTGATCGGACTCGGCTATCACCCGACTCATACGCCGCCGGTCATCCTGCGCAACGTAATGGAGAATCCCGGTTGGTACACAGCCTACACGCCCTACCAGGCCGAAATCTCACAGGGCCGTCTTGAAGGCCTGTTGAATTTTCAGCAGATGGTCATGGACTTGACCGGCATGGAAATCGCCAATGCCTCATTGCTGGACGAAGCCACGGCAGCGGCCGAGGCCATGACCATGATGCGGCGGGTAACGCGCAAGAATCCATCGAACCGTTTTCTGGTTGATGCGGATTGTCTGCCGCAAACCATCGATGTCATCCAGACTCGCGCCGCACCGATGGACATCGAGGTTGTGGTGGTTGAATCGATTCAACAGGCAGCCGAGGCCGGCGACTATTTTGGATTGATCGTGCAATATCCGGGCTCTAGTGGGCGCATCAACGATATTGAAGCGACGATCAATGCAGCCAATCAGCACGACGCTCTGAGCGCCGTTGCGGTAGATCTGCTCAGCCTCGTACTGCTCAAGCCACCCGGCGAAATGGGCGCGGATATCGTATTGGGCTCATCCCAGCGCTTTGGTGTGCCGATGGGTTATGGCGGCCCACATGCCGCGTTCCTGGCTACGCGCGAAGCTCATCGTCGCAGCATTCCAGGCCGAATCATCGGCGTCTCTCGCGACCGCCACGGGCAACCGGCGCTGCGCATGGCGCTGCAGACGCGTGAGCAACATATTCGTCGTGAGAAAGCCATGAGCAACATCTGCACGGCGCAGGCCCTGCTTGCAGTCATGGCAGGCTTCTACGCGGTATGGCACGGTGCGGCCGGACTCACGACGATTGCCAGGCGTGTTCATCGTATTACCCAGCTGGTGGCGAAAGCGCTCGAAGAATCGGGGCTCAAGCCGATGCACCAGGCCTGCTTCGATACGCTGATGATTGAAGTCGATGATCATCGAAAAGCCACGCTGCTGGAACAGTGTGAAGAACGGGGTTTGAATCTTCGTACCGACCTGGCGGGTCGATTGGCCTTCAGTTTCAACGAGGTGACCCGACTGGAACAAGCCGAAGCGCTGGTCGAAGTCTTGACCGGCGCTCCCGTTGATCTCGGCAAGTTGGACCATACCCTGCCCGCAGCGACGTCCAGCATTCCGCAGCACTTACGGCGTCAGAGCAGTTTCTTGACGCACGAGGTGTTCAATCAGTATCGTTCCGAAACCGAGATGCTGCGCTATCTCAAGCGCCTGGAAAATCGGGACTTGAGCCTGACCCACGCCATGATCCCGCTCGGTTCCTGCACGATGAAGCTCAATGCCACGGCCGAGATGATGGCATTGAGCTGGCCCGAGTTTTCGCAGCTGCATCCATTCTGCCCTGCACATCAGGCGCATGGCTATCACCAGTTGATTGACCAGCTGGAAAGCATGCTGTCCGAAATCACCGGTTTTTCCGGAGTATCGCTGCAGCCGAATGCCGGCTCTCAGGGCGAATATGCCGGCCTGTTGACGATCCATCGCTGGCAGCAGGCGCGCGGCCAAGGCCATCGCGATGTCTGCCTGATTCCATCGTCCGCGCACGGCACCAACCCAGCCAGCGCGCAGATGGTGGGCTACAAGATCGTGGTCGTTGGCTGTGACCAGAGCGGCAATATCGACCGCAATGACCTGAACGAAAAAATCGAACGACACCGCGATGAACTTGCGGCTCTGATGATCACCTACCCATCCACGCATGGCGTGTTTGAAACTGAAATCGTCGACATCTGCGCCGATGTGCATGACGCGGGCGGCCAGGTATACCTTGACGGTGCCAATATGAATGCGCTGGTCGGCATTTCGCAGGTCGCAGATTATGCCGATGTCTGCCACCTGAATCTGCACAAGACCTTCTGTATTCCGCACGGCGGCGGCGGTCCGGGGGTGGGGCCGATCGGCGTGCGCGAACACTTGATTGAACACCTGCCCGGACACGCCAGCGGGCTGATGCAGGGCGCATACGGTCAGAACCCGGCAGTGGCGGCAGCGCCCTGGGGGTCTTCATTGATTTTGCCGATCTCATGGGCCTATATAGCAATGATGGGTGCCAAGGGTCTACGCCGGGCCAGTGAGGTCGCTATTTTGAACGCCAACTATATCGCTCAAGGCCTCGAGGGTCATTTCGATATTCTCTACACGGGGCTCAATGGTCGCATCGCACACGAATGTATCGTTGATTTAAGGCCATTCAAGACAGCATCCGGTATCAGCGAAGAGGATGTGGCTAAACGATTGATCGATTACGGCTTCCATGCACCGACCATGTCCTGGCCGGTGCCCGGCACGCTGATGATCGAGCCGACAGAAAGTGAATCAAAACAAGAGCTGGATCGATTCATTCAGGCCATGATTTCCATCCGCAAGGAAATCGACGCCGTCGCATCGGGCGCCCTGGATCAAGAAGACAACCCGCTCAAGAATGCCCCGCATACCTTGCTGGAACTGGCTGCAGACGAATGGAACCACAGCTACACCCGCCAACAGGCCGGTTGGCCCGTTCACGAATTGCGGCAAAACAAGTTTTTTGCTTCGGTTGCCCGGGTCGACAACGTGTATGGCGACCGGAACCTGGTTTGCTCGTGTCCCCCGCTCGACGTCTGGGCCGAGGCGAGCTGACCATCAAGCCGGCCGGCCCAAGGGCTTCAACCCAGGGGTCGCCAGACTGGAAGTTTTGGTTTGACTGTGACGCTCATGCAGATTCAGTGACATTCACTTCCATGGCCTGAAGCCTGCGGTCATCGGCAGCGCTGACCTTGAACGTCCAGCCATCGATATCAATCGATTCACCCGACTTCGGTAGCCGTCCGAACTCCGAAACCACCAGGCCACCGATCGTATCGAAGTCATCGTCGCTGAAATCGCTGCCCAGGCTCTCATTGAAATCATCGATCGGGGTCAGCGCCTGCACCAGATAGCGATCATCGCTGATCGACTGGATATCTTCGACGGTTTCGGAGTCATGCTCGTCATCGATATCTCCAACGATTTCTTCGAGTACGTCTTCGATCGTGATCAGGCCGGATACACCGCCATATTCGTCCACGACAATCGCCATGTGGTTCTTGTTGACGCGGAATTCGCGCAGCAATACGTTCAGGCGCTTGGATTCCGGAATAATGACCGGCTCGCGCACCAGGTCGGCGATGATGCCCTTCGCATCGCGACCGACCAGCTGCAGCAAATCCTTGGCCAGCAGAATGCCGTGGACTTCGTCCTTGTCTTCGCCGACCACTGGAAAACGGGAATGGCCGGTTTCGATAATGATCGGCAGAATGTCATCCAACGAACTGCCCTCCTGTATCACCACCATATGCGAACGTGGAATCATGACGTCACGCACCTGAAGCTCATCCACTTCGAGTGCACCTTCAATCATTTTCAGGGTTTCAGCTTCGATCAGGCCACGTTCGGTTACAGCCTGTAGCTGCTCCAGGACTTCGTCGCGGTTCCGGGGGTCTGAGCCAAAAGCCCGTCCGAGCTTTTCGAGCCAGGATTGCTTCCCGGAACCGTTGCTACTGTTCGAGTTGTCGTCGTTCATGTAGTGAAAGGATACTCATGTCATCAAAAGGATGTGCTGGATCAGCCAGCTTGTGTTTGGTAAGGGTCCGGTATGCCCAGCGGTTCAAGCAATTGACGCTCAAGCTGCTCCATTGTTTCAGCCGGTCCTGACGTTGTATGGTCATAGCCGCGCAAATGCAAGACCCCGTGAATGACCAGATGCGCCCAGTGATGGCTCAATGGTTTATTCTGAACTGCAGCTTCACGCGCAATGACCGGCGCGCACAGTACGACGTCACCAAGCAGCGTCAGCGCGGTTCCATCAGGCAATTCATCGGGCAAACTGGACGGAAAACTCAGCACATTGGTAGCGGAATCCTTGCCGCGCCAACGATAGTTCAGCGCACGGCCCTCCGCCTCATCGACGATGCGAAGATGAACCTGGACAGCTGCAGCATCGTCAGACCCAGCGCTCGTCACATGACCGTCCTCAAGCGCTGCCATCGCAAATCGCCGTAGTTGATCATCCGAAGGAATGCCATCCAGCTCGACGAGTCGCTCAATGTCAATGGCCATGTGGTTCCCCGGGGTGCTCAGCGCGCACGATGGTCGGTGGGTGCTTGGTCATCTTTTTCGGCAGCGTCGTAGGCCTCGACGATGCGCCTGACAATTGGATGACGAACTACATCGCGTGCATCAAAGAATGTCTGGCTGATCCCTTCGGTGTCTCGCAGGATGCCAAGCGCCTGTTTCAGGCCCGACAGCGAACGCGGCGGCAGGTCGATCTGGGTCAGATCACCGGTAATCACGGCCCGGGAGCCGAAGCCGATTCGAGTCAGGAACATCTTCATCTGTTCCGGCGTTGTATTTTGGGCCTCGTCCAGAATGACGTAGGCGTCGTTGAGGGTGCGTCCGCGCATGTAGGCCAGCGGAGCCACTTCAATGACGTTGCGCTCCATCAAACGTCCAACCTGCTCGAAGCCCATCATTTCATACAGCGCATCGTACAGCGGGCGCAGATACGGATCGACCTTCTGGGCCAGATCGCCGGGTAGGAAGCCGAGCCGTTCGCCCGCTTCGACCGCCGGGCGAACCAATAAAATACGCTGTACGCGATCGGCTTCGAGCGCTTCGACTGCACAGGCCACGGCGAGATAGGTTTTGCCGGTTCCTGCCGGGCCAACGCCGAAATTGATGTCGTTTTTCGCAATCCGTTCTAGGTAGCGGCGCTGATTCGGCCCGCGCGCGCGAATCATGCCGCGGCGCGTGCGGATGGCAATTTCAGCAACCGCGTCATCGTCGTCCAGGCCGGAGGCCTGCAAACTCAGGTTGACCAGCGCGGCAGTCAGCACTTCGCGCTCGGTCTGGCGATACAGCTTGCGCAGTAATTTCCGCGCAACGACACGCCCGTCCGGATCGCCCTCGATCGCAAAGATATTGCCGCGCGCGTTGATATCCACGCCCAGGCGTTTTTCAATCAGCCGGATATGCTCATCAAACGGCCCGGCCAGATTTGCCAGTCGCTGGTTATCGTTGGGTTCGAGTTCGATGGTCACCATCGGCCGGGTGGCAGCAGTGGATTCGCTCATTCAGGCGGCCGATCGCGCTTGACTGACACGGCCGCGCAGTGAATTGGCCATGGCCGCAGTAATCTGCACATCAATGAACCGGCCAATCAGATCCTCGGGCCCAACAAAATTGACCACCCGATTATTTTCCGTGCGTCCGGCCAGTTCGCTGGCATCGCGCTTGCTGGGTCGTTCGACCAGAATGCGCTGCGTTGTGCCAACCATGGCCTCGGCAATCGCCGTAGCCTGGCTGTTGATCTGCGCCTGCAGGCGGTGCAGCCGCGCTTTTTTCTCTTCCATTGGCACATTATCGGGCAGGCTCGCTGCCGGCGTGCCGGGCCGCGCCGAGTAGATGAACGAGAAACTTTGATCGTAGTTCAGGTCCCGGATCAGCTTCATGGTCTGCTCGAAATCAGTTTCGGTTTCGCCGGGAAAGCCGACAATAAAATCCGATGACAACGAAATATCGGGTCGCGCCTGGCGCAGACGCCGAATCTTGTCCTTGTATTCCAGCACTGTATGACCGCGCTTCATCAGTGCCAGCACGCGATCGGAACCGGCCTGCACCGGCAGGTGCAGATAGTTAGCCAGCTTCGGCGTATCGGCAAACGCATCAATGAGCCGATCGGAAAACTCGACCGGATGCGAGGTGGTAAACCGAATGCGGCCAATGCCTTCAAACGCCGCAACATAGCGTATCAATAACGCCAGATCGGCAGTGCCGCCGTCGTGCATCGGGCCGCGATAGGCGTTGACATTCTGGCCCAGTAAATTGATTTCACGAACGCCCTGTGCTTCCAATGTGGCTACTTCGGCAATCACATCGTCCAGCGGCCGGCTGACTTCTTCACCCCGGGTGTAGGGCACGACGCAGAACGTACAATATTTCGAGCAGCCCTCCATGATCGAGACAAACGCCGTCGGCCCCTTGGCGCCCGGTGACGGCAGATGATCGAACTTTTCGATCTCCGGAAAGCTGATATCAATGGCCGACCTGCCTTCGTCGCGCACTGTATCGAGCATTGTTGGCAGACGATGAATGGTCTGCGGTCCAAACACCATATCGACAAATGGCGCGCGCTTGATAATGCCCTCGCCTTCCTGGCTGGCCACGCAGCCGGCCACGCCGATAACAACATCAGGGTTTTTTTCCTTCAACGGACGCCAGCGGCCCAACTGCGAAAACACCTTTTCCTGCGCCTTCTCCCGTATCGAACAGGTGTTGATCAGGATGACATCGGCTTCAGATTCATCCTCGGTCAGCTCAAGCCGATGCGAAGCCGCCAGCACTTCAGCCATGCGGTCGGAATCGTATTCATTCATCTGGCAGCCGTGGGTCTTGATAAACAGCTTGCCGGCCATAGCGCTATTCCGTTCAAAAGGGTGGAATATCTTACCAGATGCAGCAATCAAGCCCAACGCCCGGCCGGAATATTGTGCGGCCACACGGCCCGTTCTGAGCGACTCCTGTTCACCGCTACAATGATATGTTCAAAAAAAATAATCGAGAACACCATGAACGAAAGCCAAAACTGCTTCTCAAGCGCCGACACGAATAATCTGGACTGCTTTATGCAGGGTCTGATCCGGCGTAATCCGCATCAGGACGAATTTCACCAGGCCGTGCATGAAGTAGCCGAAGATGTCATCCCGTTTGTCGCCGACAACCAACGCTACCAGTCAGAAATGCTGCTGGAACGAATGACCGAGCCGGACCAGATCGTATCGTTTCGGGTGTCCTGGGTCGACGATGACGGCAATACGCACGTCAACCGCGCCTGGCGCGCACAGTTCAATAATGCGATTGGCCCCTACAAGGGTGGACTGCGGTTCGATCCTGATCTGAACGAGTCAATTCTGAAATTTCTCGGCTTCGAACAGTGTTTCAAGAACGCGCTGACCGGTTTACCGATCGGCGGTGCCAAGGGCGGCGCCAACTTCAACCCGAAAGGCCGAAGCGACAAGGAAGTCATGCGCTTTTGCCAGGCACTGATGAACTCATTGGTGCACTACATTGGCCAGAATCGGGATATCCCGGCGGGCGATATCGGCGTCGGTGCGCGTGAGATCGGCTATCTGTTTGGTCAGTATCGAAGACTGACGCATGAATTCGTCGGCGCCTTGACCGGAAAAGGCGTCAGCTTTGGCGGTTCAGAACTCCGAATTGAAGCAACGGGCTTTGGCGTGGTCTATTTTGTCCGCCACATGCTGGACCGGATCGATGCTGATATCGAAGGACTCAAGGTCGCAATTTCCGGATCTGGCAACGTGGCGAATCACGCAGCCCAGAAATGCATCGAGCTCGGCGCCAAAGTCATCACCTTGTCGGACTCGGGCGGAACCATGCATTCCAGCAAGGGCCTTTCAGAGGACGATCTGGCGCAGGTCTTCAAGATCAAGACCGAACAACGCGGCACGATCGAAGAAGTCGCCGACGCCATCGACTGGGCGTACAGCAAAGGCAAGAATCCCTGGTCTGCTGAATGCGACATTGCCCTGCCCTGTGCTACCCAGAATGAACTGGACGGAAACGATGCCAAGACACTGATCAAGAACGGCTGCCGCATTGTCGCCGAGGGCGCCAATATGCCCAGTACGGCCGAAGCCGTAGCGCAATTCCAGGATTGCAAGAAGCTTTTATATGCCCCGGGCAAAGCAGCCAACGCCGGTGGCGTGGCCGTGTCGGGCCTCGAGCGCTCGCAGAATGCCGAGCATCGTTACTGGAGCATGGAACGCGTTGATAAAGAGCTGAGAGGCATCATGGCCGACATTCATCAGCGCTGCGTCGAACATGGTAGTGATTCCGACGGTACCTCCGTGAACTACCGGAAAGGCGCAAACGTCGCTGGATTCCTGAAGTTGGCCGACGCCATGCTGTCGCAGGGCACGGTCTGAGTTGCGGTCTTTTTTGTAACCTTATCAATCGCCTTTTACAGCAGCTTGAACCGCAGATTACGCAGATTAATCAATCGATTGCTACTGATTTGCAAATGCAGTGGCTGAATGCATCGCTTGCCATGTTATTGAATAAGAACCTGAGCAGGTGAGCAATCGGACGACTCGACATCAACATGCTCGACCATGAACATTGCTCGCAAGTCGAGTACGACATTTTTTATTGACAGCAACGCTCGATCCTTCCTGGGCCGGCATCGCCGAATCCGGAATCAAGCCTGGTAGTCGTGGTTTCTTGAGCGTGTCATTCGATGACCAGATTCCGGATCTCCGCTTCGCTGCGTCCGGAATGACGACGGGGTGTATATGCAATGACGAATGGGAGGATTTCGAGCACCGGAGAGCCCGACTATCAATCACGCACCCAGCTCAACTGAAGGGAAAAATCGCTTGAGGGCGTCGTGAGCGAGGCTGTGGCTGGGTTCCCCGGAGCGCAGAAACCGCAGTGTACATGCTGGTACATGAGGATTTCGAGCACCGGAGAGCCCGACTATCAATCACGCACCCAGCTCAACTGA
>CAKZPB010000089.1 GCA_937138395.1 uncultured Pseudomonadota bacterium | reverse complement strand
TTCGGCATTCTGGCATTCTCAGGAAACCGTACCCCGAGGGAACATCTAAGGACACGCTATGAGTAAATACGCACTTCGACAAGCCAACCCAAGCAAATTAACCATTGCCGTTGGTCTCGCGCTTGGCGCCAGCGCAAGCCATGCGGCCACATTCAACGTGACAAACACGGATGACGCTGGGCCTGGCAGCTTGAGACAAGCCATTATCGACGCCAATGCGGCGGCTGGACCGCACGTCATCGATATGAGCAGTATTTCGGGCAGCACGATAACGCTGGCAGCGGATTTAGGAGCAATCGGTCCTTATGATGTTGACATCCAGGGGTCCAATGTCACGCTTAACGGTTCAGGCAATCGCTGCATTTACTCGCTGTTCAATGATTTAACGATCGCTGATTTAACCATTACTGGCTGCGGCGGTACTTACTATTCCGGCTCGTATTTCGGCGGTGGAGTCTATACCTACGGTACTAGTAACCTAACGATTACTGGCTCGACCATCACTGGTAACAATGCCGATGTAGGTGGTGGCGTATTTGCGGTTTTTGCCGATTCAATCACAATTGAAAATTCTACGATTTCGAATAACGTAGCTTCGGCTAATATAGGTGGTGTTGGCTCGTCCGGCACTTCAGCAATCATCAATGATTCAACCATTTCCGGTAATAGTGCTGGAACTGCTGTTGGCGGAGCCTATTTTTACGCTGACTACGGTTCTGCCAGCGAAACCATCTCGATTTCAAATAGCACCATTTCAGGGAATTCAGCTCCCCTCGGCGGCGGTCTTGTATTGACTGCCTATACTTATGACACGGCCGGCTCCGGTGTGATCGAAATTGAAAACAGTACCATTTCCGGAAATACTGCGGACTCCACCGCAGGCCTGTATATCGGCAATGTTGCTTTTTTTGATTATGTTGGAGACATCGAGCCTGAAATCAATGCCAGTACCATCACCGGCAATCAGGCCACATCAGGCGCCGGAGGTGGACTAACGGTTGCCAATTACTACGGTTATAGTTATGGATACGATGCAACCGCCTATATCGACAATTCGATTATTCAGGGGAATTCTGCAAGCATTGGCGGTGGAGATCTTGAATCCGATGCCGTGGATAACAACCCAATGAGAGTGCTGCCTGCTCTCTGGCAGCAAATAGCAGGCAACCCGGCTGCTTTCCGGCGACAGGTCAACAGCAATTTTGAATCGAAGGGCAGAGAACCGCTCAGCGACCAGCAAATCACCGAGTTCTTTACAAACAAGATCAATTCGGGCAATCGTGGTGCAACCAACAATGTTGAATTTGTGGTTGGCTATTCTGTGATTGGCGATGGTCCAACAGCAGCCGGCTTTACCCCGGATGCTGCTACAGTCGGCGCTCTTGGCAGCAATGCCAATATAAGCGTGCTAGCGGATAATGGTGGGCCCACTCAAACTCATGCATTGAACCCTGGCAGTCCAGCACTGGACTTCATTCCAGATGGCACCAATGGCTGCGGCACAACACTGGCGACTGACCAGCGTGGTGAAGTAAGGCCGTTCGGCTCTGGCTGTGATGCGGGTTCTTTTGAAGGTGCTGGAACCGCTTTGCCCGAATCTGTCCCGGTACCGACCATGACACGCTGGGGTACCGGCATTCTGGCGCTGGGTCTGGCCCTGATGGGCTGGCTTGGATTCAGACGACGGTCGAGCACGATGGAGAAGTAATCCTGGCAACAGGTAGTAGACAAACGGCACCCTTGGGTGCCGTTTTTTTTGAATTCTTTTACTTGCCGAATCCAGGGCTCTGATCAAGCCTGCGCGGCGCGCGATTTAAGTCGGAGAAGCCGCAGATTGTGTGGAGTGTCGCGAGTGATAGCAGCCGTAGCTTCAGACGGGCGACGATTGTTACAACGAGCTGTGTGTGAGATGCTACTTCTCCGGCGAAACGCTGTTGGGACCGGACTTTGCGGGACTCGGACTCGTTTGGGCTGAATTCTCTGGAATAACCAAAGCCAAGCCGGAGCCACACGGAGCGTCGCCGTCGCGCCCTCGCAGACTTGTCCAGAGCTTCCCTAAGCAAATAGATCAACCCGACTCGGCCAGAAACTGGCTGATCCCCTGCAAAAACATCTGAACCGAGATGGCGACCAGCAGCATGCCCATCAGTCGCTCGGTCGCAATCAGGCCGCGTTTGCACAGCAAGTGCTGAAACATCCTTCGGTTGAGTCTGCGGTTCAGTGCGACATTGATGAGCAAGTGAC
>CAKZPB010000088.1 GCA_937138395.1 uncultured Pseudomonadota bacterium | reverse complement strand
GAAATTTACGTGCCATCCTGATGGGTTGTTGTGCCAGTAAGAATGGACATAAGCGGACGCCCCTACTGATAGAAGGCTGATTTCCAGTCATTGTCCGAGCTTCCGGCTTATCGGGTATTGATTCAGCCATTGTTAAATGTACGGGCAATGAATCAATTGGATTCAGTCGTCGACCGTTGAATATAACGCTAATCCGGACTGCCTTGCTGCTCGCAAGTTGGGCGCCAATCAGGATCACGGCGCCAGTGACAGCCGCTCCAGCAGGTGTGCTGATGAAGGCGATTGTTCACAGAGTGTAAGTTTCTCGGATCGCGATAGGCGCTTGAGTCTGTATTCGGCCTGCAGGGCCAGTGATCGTCCGCCCACGGCTACGGCGTAGCGCAATTCCACGGATGTGGCTCCCCGTGTAAACCTTGCAGCCCGTGAGCGTCCTGCGCGATGCTCACGCAGGCGCCGATCCGGATCTGTGGTTACACCGGTGTATAGCCGTCCATCGCAGTCGAGGACGTAGAGCCACCACAATGGCGGGGTCGTTCCATCGTCTGTCATTGTTCTACGCATTGTTAATAGGGCCCATCGCGTAAGGGTACCGCGTAGGTGTTTGCGACAGGATGTCACCGGCAGCATACACATCGCTTGACGGGCAGCGATAGTTGGGCATATACGGCGTAGCTGGTCTTTTAAGCCACAATGTTGAAGCAATCGCACCAAAGGAGCCGAAACGCTTATTCAGCAGAACCGCACGAATAATTACTGACAGCCTCTAGAAAGCACGTTTGCTGACGGTATTCAGTGCGCTCTATTGCTTCCTTGTTTGTCAAAGCGCGATTGTTTTGACAAGCGTGTTATGTTAACCGGCTGATCACATCAGCCGGTTAAGCCGTGCGGCGAAACGCTTGGATGTTCCAGCGACTTCGATCTATAAAAAACGCGGCCCGGGGCCGCGTTTTTTGTTACATCTTGTCGAGTCGCTAGCTCAGCTAGTGAACCGATTAGTGCGACAGCAATGGTGCAATGACCAGGCTCACAATCGCCATCACGTTGATCAGGATGTTCATCGACGGGCCGGAGGTGTCCTTGAGCGGATCACCGACGGTGTCGCCGACCACGTTCGCTGCATGGGTGTCGGTGCCCTTGCCGCCGAAGTTGCCCT
Source organism: uncultured Pseudomonadota bacterium (assembly GCA_937138395.1). Classification (GTDB taxonomy): domain Bacteria; phylum Pseudomonadota; class Gammaproteobacteria; order Xanthomonadales; family Wenzhouxiangellaceae. The sequence goes on along the minus strand of CAKZPB010000088.1, from coordinate 14,415 downwards.
TCTCGACGTGCTTCTTGGCGTTGTCCCAGGCGCCGCCGGCATTGGCCATGGTCAGCGCCAGCAGTACGGCCGAGATCAGCGCGCCACCGAGCATGCCGCCCAGCGCCTGCGCGCCCAGGCCGAAGCCCACCACGATGGGGCCGAATACGGCCAGTGCAGCCGGCAGCAGCATCTTCTTGATGGCCGCCGAGGTGGCAATATCGACACAGCGCACGGTATCCGGCTCGGCCTTGCCTTCCAGCAGGCCGGGGATTTCCTTGAACTGGCGGCGAATTTCGCGAATCATCTCGAACGCGGCGTCACCGACTGCGGTCATCGTAATCGAAGCCACCAGGAACGGAAACAGGCCGCCGAGGAACATGCCGATCAGCACGTTCGGGTCGGAAATCGACAGCGAGAAGCCGTCCAGCCGATGACTGACTTCGGCAATGTAGGCGCTGATGATGGTCAGGGCCGCCAGTGCGGCAGCACCAATCGCAAAGCCTTTACCGATCGCAGCCGTAGTGTTGCCCAGCTCATCAAGCGAGTCGGTGATCTTGCGGGTGTCTTCGCCTAAACCCGCCATTTCGGCAATACCGCCGGCGTTATCGGCCACCGGACCGTAGGCGTCAATCGCCATGGTCATGCCGACCGTGGCCAGCATGGAGACCGCTGCGATGCCGACGCCATAGAGTTCGGCCTGGCTATTGGCGATAAAGATCATGACGCAGATGGTCAGGATGGGAATGACCACCGACTGCATGCCGGTGGCCAGGCCCGCGATAATTACTGTGGCCGGACCGGTTTCACCGGCCTTGGCGATGTCACGAATCGGCTTGGCCGAGGTGTAGTACTCGGTTGACAGGCCGATGATCACCCCGCCGACCGCACCGACAATGGTGGCAATCCAGACGCCGTTCGTTACATCCAGCGCGCTGATCACAAAGTAGGCCAGCGCAACAAATCCGAGCGCGGCGGACATGGTGCCGAAGCGCAGCGCCACTTCCGGGCTCTTGCCGGTGGCCATGCGCACCACCAGGATGCCGACGATTGAGCAGACCAGGCCGAGCGAGGCCAGCAATAGCGGCAAGCCCATCAGCGAGGCATCCGGACCCATGCCCGGCACCATGCCGGTGGAGCCTGCCTGCTGAACCATAACGGTAGCCAGCGCGACGGTCGCAATCATCGAGCCGCAGTAGGATTCGAAGATGTCTGAACCCATACCGGCCACGTCACCGACGTTATCGCCCACGTTATCGGCAATTACGCCCGGGTTACGCGGATCGTCTTCCGGAATACCGGCTTCGACCTTGCCCACCAGGTCCGCGCCGACGTCGGCCGACTTGGTGAAGATACCGCCGCCGACACGATAGAACAGCGCGACCACGCCGGCACCCATGCCGAAGCCGTGAATCTTGTGCGCAGTTTCCGGATCGGTGCCGAACACCAGATACAGCACGCCCAGGCCGAGCAGGCCCAGCGAGGCCAGTACCAGGCCCATGACCGAGCCGCCGTAGAACGCGACCGTCAGGGCTTTATCGGTGCCGAGCGTATGCGCAGCCGAGGTGGTGCGCACATTGGCCCGGGTCGCGGCGATCATGCCGAGGTAGCCAGCCAATGCCGAACAGAACGCGCCGACCAGGAACGACACAGCCGTTTCGATGCCAAGGCCGATAAACAAGCCGACGAATAACACGCCGACCGAAGCCCCGATCATGATCAGTTCGCGCCGCATGAAGGCCATGGCGCCGCTTTGAATCATGGCCGAGATACTGGCCGCTTTGCCGTCCATGACCGGAAAGCTCATCATCGCGCGGTACACAACGAAGGCCACAATCAGGCCGACAACTCCGAGAACCGGAGGGATCAGGTTCAAATCCATAACTACTCCCTAGTAGTAATACTTAACAGTGATTAAAAATCGTGTTTATTTGTAATTTTTTCAGCAGCCATTGACTGCTGGCGGGGTTTTTGTGGCTTTTGGCCTGAATTTCCGCTCAATAGCCTGAAAAACCGATTAATTAGGCTTAAACCGTCCTATTTTAGACTGCCGGGCAACCATAGGCAACTGTTCTTGCCCTTTAGACGCAAGAGGGTTTAGCCCATTTCACCAGTAATTCAATCTGATGGATTGTCGATTGAGGTTGCAACATCCAACGTTCTGGATAAACTCCTAATAACTTCATTATTTATTCCAGCACACAATAGATCACGTCTTTTGCAACCATTTTGTGACCTGGAATGTCTAATTTATTAGGGATCGAACAAACGAGCCACGACTCGATGCACAAAGCCGGACTATTTGCTGCCGGAAGCCAGAACGAATATTCTCGCCATCGTGCGGGCTTCCGCTTTGGTGATTGGGCGGTACTGCCCCAGGAAAATCGCCTGGTCCGGGGCAACGAAATGGCCCGTCTCGAACCGAAAGTCATGCAGCTATTGCTGGCGCTGGTGCATGACCATGGCCGGCCCTGCACCCGGCATGCCTTACTCGATCAGCTTTGGCCGTCACCTGAAACGGGTGAATCCTCGTTGACCCGTGCGATCAGCGAACTGCGAAAAGCGTTGGGCGATCAGCGCAACCCACCGCAATACATCGATACCATCCACCGGGTTGGCTACAAGGCCATTGCCGATATCGGACCGCTACCGAATGCCAGCCCGGCTGTTCTGGACGACTCGAAAAAAAGGGCGGAATTGAGCGACCACCAGGAAGTCATGGCCATGGCCCGCTATCTGCTGGTACGAAGAAATGCACCCGATATCCAGCGCGCTATTCGCATGCTCGACCAGTACATCGCGAAAAAACCCTATTACGCGCAGCTCTGGGCGCTGCTGGCTCATGCGCTTTTTCTACAGCCTATGTACACCGATGAGCCAGCATCGCTGCTGTTGCGCAAGGCGCGCGAACACGCGAGCAAGGCGCTCGATCTGGACGGGGCCAATGGGCTGGCCTGGGCCGTGTTGGGTGCGCTGGATCATCAGGACTGGCAATGGCAAACCGCATTGGAACAGTATGAACGCGCCTACGCCTATCAACCGAATGACCAGATTATTTTGCACGGCTATGCGGAGCTTTGTCTTCATCTGGGTCGGATCGATCAAGCCATCGCACTGATGCAGCGAGGCTGTCAACTGGAGCCCCTGGCTGCAAGCGGCCATCTTGCGCTGGGCTGGATGCTGCTGCACCGCGAAGACCATAAGGAGTCTGGCCTTGAATTACGCAAGGCGCGCAGGTTGGGCGCAAAAACCCGGTTCTGCGACAATCTTGAATGCCTTCTGATCAATCGCAGCGGTTGGAGTGAGCAAAGCATCAGCCGTTGGAAAGCGCTGAATAGCAACCGCCGGAACCACCCCCGCTGGGTTTGGCCAATCTACATTATTGATGCATTGATCGGTGACCCTTCGTCGACAGAGGTTGTGCCGCAAATTCGCGAGCGGGTGCTACTGGGTCAACTCGATTCCGGTATCACACCATTCATGCTGACCTTAGTTGGAGAGCTGGATGCAGCGTTTGAAATGGCAGAAATTGCAGTCAAGCAGCGACGTTTCTTCATCATCGATCCATGGCTGGATGAGATGGCTGCGTTTCGCGAAGACGCCCGATTTAGCCAACTGCTGAATAATGTCGGTATTGCGGGCCTGGTCTAAGCATCGGCAACCTACCGTCTGATCTTGCGCTCCAGTTGGTTACTGATGCTGAGTTGCCCGGCATCAATTCAGATTCATCGACTCGCACTTCTTAATAAACAGATCATTTTTCAAATGATCTGAATAATCCCGTAATTTTCTTTGTTTAACAATTTTCTAGCATTTGTTCTAACCGTGCCCGGTGGTCGGTGCATCGGTATAACTAGCGGAGAGAACAATGCGAAAACAACGAAAATTATTTATCCACTTACTATTGCTCTTGGTAGGGCCTTTGGCATGTGCCTGGATGATCTCGTCTGCAGCCTGGGCACAAGATCAGGATTCCGAAACTGCAGAAGAAGAAGCAGCTGATTTAGGCCGCGTTCAGATTACAGGCTCACGTATCTTGCGCACCGATATCGAGGGACCGACTCCTATTGTTACCATAGATAGAACCGATTTTGAAAACCAAGGATATCTAACTGTACAAGATGCTTTAGATAGCTTGACACAAAACACCGGTGGTTCATTATCACAACAATTTGTGTTTGGATTTACGCCGGGTGCATCGGCAGTAAACCTTCGTGGTTTTGGTCTTGGACGAACATTAACACTCATTGATGGACGCCGGATTCCTGTTTATCCACTTGGAATAGGTGGCTCAACTCAGTTTTTTGACCTCTCCAGTATCCCAACCGCAATAATTGACAGGATCGAAATTCTAACCGACGGCGCTTCAGCGATTTATGGTTCTGACGCGGTCGGCGGCGTTATCAATGTAATTACGAGAAAGGACTTTGACGGATTACAGTCAAGAATCCGTTTTGGTGATACTGACGATGGCGGCTATGAAACACGGCAGTATGAATTGGTAGGTGGCGCGAGTACCCATTCCACTTCTGCTTATCTAACATTTCAATTTCAGCGCAATGAAGAGTTGCTGGCCAACCAGCGGGATTTTGCAGCTTCTGACATTGCTGACCCGCTAGGCCGCGGCGTATTCAGTACATTCGGAGCAAATATTGTTGAAGTAGATCCGAACACAGGAGTACCTTCTTTAATACCAGCTCCGGATTGCGGATCACCGAATGGCCCTTTGGGTGGCCAGGGAATTCCGCCTGGCACGCCTGGATCAGGTTCGCTTTTTGGTGGGAGCCCATGCGGGTTCAATCGATCTGAATTTCGTCAACTATTTCCTGAAAACGACAGGGTTACGTTTAGTGGCCGTGTAGACCATGAATTGGACAATGGAATCAATCTTTTTGCTTTTGGGCGATGGACTCAGAGCGAAACCAACACACAGATTGAGCCGTTTGCATATGCCGGTACTGCACTATTTCTAGGTGCATCGGCAAATCCAATCGTACCAAACAACGGTGGTCTTATTACGGGGCCCAATGGCGGTCCTGCGGTTTTTGTCCGTCGTTTAGTGGAATATGGGCCGCGTACTACAGATATCGATATCGAATCATACGGCGCCACTCTTGGTGTCAACGGATTGATTGGAGTCGATTGGGAATGGGAAGCAGCCTATTCTTATAATGTTCAGGAAGTATTGAGAACAAGAGGTGGGTCCATCATTCTTTCAGCATTTGAGAATGAAGTTGATAATGGACTCGATTTATTTCAACCAATCCCGGATGATGTGGTTGCGCGCACTAGCTTTCAACCATTTACCGACGCCCAATCTCAAAACGATGTGTTTGATGTGCAGATTACTGGCTTCTTGCCATGGGAGCTGCCGGGCGGGCCAGTCGGTTTAGCAGCAGTGGGTGAGTTTGAACAGCAAGAGTTTTTCGATCGTCGTGATCAAATCACATTATTGGGTGACGCCAGTGACGGTGGTTCCGCCGGTGGTGGTGCTCGCGAGCGCACAGCGCTTGGTTTGGAAATATCGCTGCCTGTAATCGATACGGTTGAAATCAGCGCTGCGGCACGTTGGGATGACTACAACGATGAGTCAGAAACCGGCAGCGCGTTATCCCCAAAAATTGCTGTAAGCTGGCGACCGCTCAATAATTTGCTGTTGCGTGGTAGCTGGAGCGAGACGTTTCGAGCACCTGATTTACAACGATTGTTCGGATCAACCACAAGATCTTTCCAGACTTTCAACGATACAGTCGTTTGTCAAAATCTTGGCGGAAGTGTTGGTTCTTCATTGCCGCCTTCGGTAGTCAACGGTCCAAATAATCCTTACGGAAGTGGATTTGATCCATGTGTCCAGTCTGTTCAAAGTGTACGGACGCTCTCTGGCTCGAATATCTCACTGGAAGAAGAGACTGGTGAAAGTTGGAATCTTGGGTTGGCCTGGAATATAACTGATGATCTTTCAATGACTCTGGATTATTTCAATCTTGAATTAGAGAACATTATCTCGACGCCAACCGGTCAGTTTATTGTCAACCAGTGTGCTGCGGGAGATCAGTCATTCTGCGCGCTCATAACGCGCGATACAGCTGGATCGCTTAACGGTGGGCAATTGACTGCAACGGCACAAAACTTATCGTTTCAGGAAACCAGTGGCGCTGACTTGACGGTGAATTACGTGCTGAATACAGATTCTGCTGGGCGATTTGAGTTTGAATCGGCAACAACTTGGGTTAGAGATTTCAAGACTCAATTCAATGAGGCTTCCCCAGTCACCAGTGGTGTCGGTATCTTTTCGCTGCCTGAATGGCGAAGTAATTTTACGACTAATTGGAGTCTAGGTAATTTCGGTGCGACGCTGCGTGCAACGTATGTCGACGAACTGGGCGGAATCAATTCAACCATACCGCTAACCAATGCTGAAGTGGTGGATGATTACATCACTTTCAATGGACAGCTACGCTACCAATTCGGGCCGAGTACCCAGATTACGTTTGGGATCAACAATCTGTTTAATGAAGATCCCCCTGTGGATCCTACCAATCCACAGTGGCCCTGGTTTATTAATGCCGGTGGCTACTACAACCCAGTGGGCAGGGAATTTTATATTCAATGGGTTCAAGATTGGAACTAAGTTCAAAAAGTGGATCTTCCGGCGGACGATTCGCCGGATGATTTCACTTTGCAAGAAATCTGTCCTGGAATAGCACACGTGTACGCTGTAAAGCATGCCATTCCATTCAGACGAGCTCCTTAGATTTGCATGTATTAAGGAGACTCTCCATTGACTGGCCCGCATTTGCGGGCCTTTTTTATGCATCACGAGTTTGTGATGATTCAATGTAAATAGTATGTTAATGTAACAGCACGTTATTACATTATTTTGCTATCAGCAAAGACCAAATGCGCAGTAAATACTATGAAACAGTTGGATAATCAACAGCTTAAAGCAAATCGTGCGGCCAGGAACAGCCTGGCCGAGGCATTTATGGCCATGCAGACGGCCGATGAGTGCCGTGCACTACTGCGGGATTTGACGACGCCGGCCGAGTTGGAAGCGCTGGTCGATCGCTGGCGCGTGGTGCAACTGCTGCAAGAAGCGTTGCCCTACCGCGAGATCCATGAGCGCACCGGCGTCAGCGTGACGACCATTGGACGGGTGGCGCGATTTGTCGATATGGGGCATGGCGGCTATCGTCTGGCCTTGAACCGCTTGGCCGATGTGCAACCTGAGAACACGCGGGAACAACGCGCGCAACCAGGAGCCGCATCATGAGCGCCTACGACTCACCATCGACCGAGCGCATCAGGATCGCGATCCAGAAATCCGGGCGCCTGGCCGAAACTTCCCTGAAGTTGTTGGAGCGTTCGGGCCTGAGCTTTGCCCGCAGCAAGGACAAATTATTCTGGTACGGGCGCAATCTGCCGGTCGATTTATTGCTGGTGCGCGATGACGACATTCCGCGCTTGCTGCTCGAGGGCATGTGTGATCTGGGCATTGTCGGGCAAAACGTTGCGCGGGAGAAAATTCTTGATGCGCGCCGCTCGACTGCTGATGACGATCTGGATGAGTTGGCCACGCTGGATTTTGGCCACTGTCGTTTGATGCTGGCACTGCCCGAACAGCAAGCCTATCAGTCGCCACAGCAACTGTCGGGAGCACGAATCGCCACCAGCTATCCGCAGTTGACGCGGCATTGGCTGCAACAGCACGATGTTGAAGCAAAGATCGTGTTTCTGAATGGTGCGGTCGAGATTGCACCCAGCCTGGGCACGGCCGATGCGATTGTCGACCTGGTATCAACGGGCACCACGCTCCGGGCCAATCATCTGCGCGCCGTTGAAACCGTCACCGAAAGCCAGGCGGCGCTGTATCGCGGTCGTTCGACGCTGAGCTCGGATAGCGCAGCGCTGCTGGACAAGGTGGTGCAGCGCATTCAGGGTGTGCAGCAGGCCAGTGAAACCAAGTACGTGATGTTTCACGCACCCCGTGCAGAACTGGCTGCGATTGCCGAAATTCTGCCGGGTGCGGAAAGTCCGACGGTGCTGCCGCTCGAAGGGCAATCGGATCGGGTGGCTGTGCATGCCTTGTGCACCGAGCAGGTGTTCTGGGGCCATCTCGAAGCGCTGAAATCAGCCGGGGCTTCCGCCATTCTGGTCCTGCCGGTGGAGAAGATGTTGGTATGAATCTGGTCGAGTGGGACTCGCTGAATGCGGAACAGCGTGCCGACGTGCTGCGCCGCCCGCGCATGGAAAGCGATCAAAAACTGCAAACGGTGGTGTCTGACATTATCGAGCGCGTCCGGGTTGAAGGCGACGCCGCGGTGCTGGACTATACGCGCGAATTCGATGCGGTCGATCCGGAAGCGCTGTGGCAATCAAGCGATGATTTCGAAGCATTGCCGGCCGATCTGGACCGGGCCATTGATCAGGCGATCGCAACCGTTACGGCCTTCCATCAGCGCAGCAAGCCCGAGGATTTCAAGCTGGAAACGGCGCCCGGCGTCGTCTGCGAAGCACGCTGGGTTGCGCTGGACCCGGTCGGATTATATGTGCCGGCTGGTTCGGCTGCACTGCCGTCAACAGCCATTATGCTGGCCGTGCCGGCACGCTTGGCCGGCTGCGAGCAGATTGTGCTGGCGACACCGCCGAATCGTGCAGGTAAGGCGGATCCGGCCGTGCTCGCCGTGGCCAACAAGCTCGGTATTGAGCAAGTATTGGTGGCCGGCGGTGCACAAGCCATCGCTGCGATGGCTTGGGGTACGGAATCAGTGCCTGCTTGCGTCAAGTTGTTCGGGCCCGGCAATCGGTTTGTGGCCGAGGCCAAGCGTCAGGCCGCGATGGATGTGGATGGTGCAGCCCAGGATCTACCCGCTGGTCCGTCGGAAGTCATGGTCATTGCCGATGACCAGGCACGACCGGACTGGGTGGCTATTGATTTGTTGAGCCAGGCCGAGCACGGCCCGGATTCTCAGGTCATCCTGGTGACCGATAGTCAGGTCCTGGCCGACCAGGTCAAAGACCATGTCGAGGCTTTGATGGACAAGCTGCCGAGGAGAAAAACAGTCGTTAAATCACTGCAATCTGCATCCATTGTGCTTCTAAAAGACATTAAAGAGTCGATATCAGTCAGTGAGCAATATGCACCTGAGCACCTGATTATCCAAACGGAGTCCGCAGAGGAACTGAGTCGGGGTATGCGCTCAGCCGGCTCGATCTTTCTCGGCCCTTACACCCCGGAATCCCTGGGGGACTATGTCTCGGGCACGAATCACACGTTGCCGACTGGCGGGTGGGCACGGGTTCACAGCGGATTGTCCACGGTCGATTTCATGCGCCGCATGACCGTCCAGCAGGCGACTGCAGCGGGCCTCAAACAACTGGGTCCGGCTGCATCGCGACTGGCGTCGCATGAAGGTCTGGACGCGCATCGTTTGGCGGTGGATCTGCGCCTTCAGGTGTTGGAGTCTGACAGCGAATGAGTACTTTTGACCCATTGGCGCTGGCGCGGCCGGAAATTCGCGCGCTGAAGCCCTATGCTTCAGCGCGGGCGCTGGCCGGTGCAAGTGGCATTCTGCTGAACGCCAACGAAAACCCCTATGCGCCGCAGGTAGAATCCGAGCTTTCGCTGAATCGCTATCCGGATCCGCAGCCCGCTCGACTGAAACAGCGGTTGGCGGCCCGCTATGGCGTCAATGAGAACCAGCTGCTGATCACGCGCGGCAGCGATGAAGGGATCGACCTGTTGCTGCGCGTATTCTGCCGGCCCAATCAGGATCAGGTACTGATCTGTCCACCGTGTTTCGGCATGTATGGCCTGTCGGCCCGAATCCAGGGCGCTGTGGTTATCGAGTCGCCCCTGATTGATACCGACGCGGGCTTCACGATCAACCCGAATATGGCCGAGCAGGCGCGCAACTGCAGGATTTCATTTCTATGTTCGCCGAATAATCCGACCGGCAATGTCATTCAACGCTCAGCGCTCAGAGAATTCCTGAAGCTGCAGCTCGAGCGCCAGCAGCTGGTCGTCATGGACGAGGCTTATATCGAATTCGCGCCGGATCATTCCAGCCTGGACTTGATGGATGAATTTCCCAACTTGATCGTACTGCGGACCTTGTCCAAGGCCTATGCATTGGCAGGCTGCAGGATTGGTGTTGCCATTGCCAATGCCGACATCATTGCCCTGCTTCGGCGTATCATCGCGCCCTACCCGCTGCCGACGCCAACCGTGGAACTGGCCCTGCAGGCCCTGTCTGCATCGGCGTATGCGATTCAGCAGCAACAGCTGGCCACAATGGCTGACGAGAAAACGCGCCTGTTGGCCGTGCTGGAAACGCTGGATACGGTGCAGCGAATCTGGCCGGGTCACGCAAATTTCGTGTTGATCAAGGTCGAGGATGCCAAGGACCTTATTCAGCAAGCGTCCGAGGCCGGGATTCGTTTGCGCGATCAGTCCGCCCAGCCCGGGCTGGACAACACGGTGCGGATCAGTATTGGGCAACCGCAAGAAAATCAGGCCTTGATCGACTTTCTGCAAGGACGTTTTAGCCAATGAGCTACAAGAAACTGCTGTTTATCGACCGCGATGGCTGCCTGATCGAGGAGCCGGACGATGAACAGATCGATGCGTTTGAAAAATTCAAGCTGATGCCGAACGTCATCGGGGCATTGCAGCGGCTGAAAGCGGCAGGCTTTCGCTTTGTCATGGTGACCAACCAGGATGGCCTGGGCACCGATGCGTTTCCGCAGCAGGCATTCGATGGGCCGCATCAGCTGCTGCTGGATATTCTGGCCTCGCAGGGCGTCGAGTTTGATGCAGTTCACATTGATGTCAGCCTGCCGGAAGATCATGCGCCGACGCGGAAACCCGGCGTTGGCATGCTGCTGGACTATCTGCGCGACCCGAATCTGGATCGCTCCCATTCCGCCGTCATTGGTGATCGGAATACCGATCTTGAGCTGGCTGACAACATGGGGCTGAAAGGCTTACGGATTACGCCGGACCACGGCTGGCTGGCCATTGCCGATACGTTGCTGACGCAGCCGCGCACGGCGCGGGTCGAGCGCAATACCAATGAAACCCGAATCAGCGCTGAAGTCAATCTTGATCAGACCGGTACGCAGATCAGCACCGGCATCGGTTTTTTCGATCACATGCTCGATCAGCTGGCCAGCCACGGTGGATTTCAGTTGAATCTTGATTGTGTCGGCGATCTGGAAATCGATGAACATCACACGGTTGAGGATTGTGCGCTTGCGCTCGGCAGTGCGCTTGATCAGGCACTCGGCGACCGGCACGGGATCGGACGCTACGGTTTCATGGTGCCGATGGATGAATCGCTGGCGAATGCCGCAATCGACCTGTCGGGCCGACCCTGGTTCGTATTGAACGGCGCGTTCTCGCGCGACTCGGTCGGTGATTTACACACCGAAATGGTCGAGCATTTTTTCCGCTCGCTGGCACAGAATCTGCAGTGCGCGCTGCACCTGGACGTGCAGGGTGAGAATGCGCACCATCAGGTCGAAGCCTGCTTCAAGGCGGTCGGCCGCGCGTTGCGCCCGGCCCTGGCCAGAGGCGGCACGGAACTGCCCTCGACCAAGGGGTCCTTGTGATTGGTCTTTGCGTGGGTCCGGTGCGATGAGTGTTGCGGTGATTGACTCGGGCGGTGCCAATCTCGGCTCGGTCGTGCAGGCGCTGAATCGCATTGGCGTCGATAGCCACCTGACGCGTGAACCCGAAGCCATTCAGCGCGCTTCACACGTGATACTGCCCGGCGTCGGCGCGGCGGCCGCTGCCATGGCGGCATTGCGGCAGGCTGGTTTGATTGACGTACTGAAAAACCTGCAGCAGCCGGTGCTCGGTATTTGCCTTGGGCTGCAGCTGTTGTTCGAGCGCTCGCAGGAGGGCGATGTGGATTGTCTGGGCATTATTCCGGGCACCGTTGCCCGCTTGCCGGAGACCGCCGGCTTGCGGCTGCCGCATATGGGCTGGAACCAGCTTGAATGGCAGATGGATGATCCGCTGGCCGCGGGCCTGGACCCAAAGGCGTGGTTTTATTTTGTGCATACCTTTGTTGCACCGCCCGGTCAGGCGGTAGCAACCAGTGTGCACGGTCAGGCGTTTGCCGCGGTTGTCCGGCAAGATAATTTTGCTGCTTGCCAGTTTCACCCGGAAAAATCTGCTGGCCCCGGGCAGCGGTTGCTGCAGAACTTTCTGTCCTACTGAGGTCATCATGTATCTACTTCCTGCCATCGACCTGCGCGACGGGCGCGTCATTCGTCTCGAACAGGGCGATTACGATCGTCAGACCGACTACGCGGTGACCGGGCTGCAACAGGCTCAGGCCTATCAGGCGGCCGGCGCTCAACGACTGCACCTGGTTGATCTGGACGCAGCGCTCGACGGCGGCGACGGCAACCTCGATCAGATCAGGACCCTTTGTAACCGGCTCGATATTCCAGTGCAAACCGGCGGCGGCGTCCGTGATCGGGCAGATGTACAAACCCGGCTTGCTGCCGGAGCCGAACGCATTGTCATCGGCAGCGTCTGCGTACGAGCGCCGGAAACCGTCTGTGACTGGCTTCAGCACTTTGGGCCGGAATGCATCGTCGCCGGTCTTGACGTGTTGAACAGCGACGGCGATGGCTGGATCCCACGGGCTTCGGGCTGGACCGAACGCGGCGAACACGATCTGTTTCAGTTGTTGGACCTGCTGACCGGGGCGGGCTTGATGCATTTGCTGTGTACGGATATCTCGCGCGATGGCATGCTGTCCGGACCCAGCGTTGCGCTGTATACCGAAATCGCTGAACGCTATCCGGATTTGCGCATCCAGGCATCGGGCGGTATCGGTCAGCCGGAACATCTCGAGCAAGTCAGCCGGACCGGCGTGGATGCCTGCATTGTCGGCCGTGCATTGCTCGAAGGCCTGGTGCCGCTCGAGGCCATTCGCCAGTACAACACCAATCCCTGTTCTTGAGGGCAGATTACGCAGATGAACGCCGATGAGAAAGCGTAAAAACGACATGCAGATGACGAATGGCACGGACGGGTGCAAAGGTTCCTTTTGCCCATGCCATACGGCTTCAAGCAGGGTTTTTAATCTGCGCCCATCTGCGTCCATCTGCGGTAAAAAGCCGTTCCAGCCCGGCCCGGATAAACGCTGATGGTCGCGGTACGCATTATTCCGTGTCTGGATGTGCGCGATGGTCGGGTGGTCAAAGGCGTGCGCTTTCGCAATCATCGTGACATGGGTGACATCGTCGAGCGGGCGCAGGCGTATCGGGATCAAAGTGCCGATGAGCTGGTGTTCTACGATATCACCGCCAGTCCGCAGGCGCGCAGTGTGGACGTCGAATGGATCGAGCGCGTGGCCGCCGAAATCGATATCCCGTTCTCGGTCGCCGGTGGGATCACCAGCGTCGAATCGGCGCGCCGGGTGCTGCATGCCGGTGCCGACAAGATCTCGGTCAATACGCCGGCGCTTCGGCGGCCCGGTTTGGTCGCTGAACTGGCTGACGCATTTGGCAGTCAGTGCGTGGTTGTCGGTATCGACTCCATCCGCGATCAGCATGCTTTTCGCTTGCGTGCCAATACCGGTGATCCTGACAACATGATTGACCCGGAGCTGGATACGCGCAGTTGGATTGAACAGGTGCAGCAGCTGGGTGCCGGTGAAATCGTGTTGAACTGCATGGACGCAGACGGTGTTCGGACCGGCTACGATATTGATCAGCTGCAGCAAATGCGGGCGCTGGCCGACGTGCCGATGATTGCGTCCGGCGGCGCCGGCGCGCCGGAACATTTTCTGGACGTATTCGAGCAGGCGGATGTGGATGGCGCGCTGGCCGCAACCGTCTTTCATTCCAGCCAGATTCTGATTCCGGAATTGAAAACCTGGTTGCGACAACAGGGCATCAGCACGCGAAACTGAGAATAGTGATGAATGAAAATAAAGACGATCTAGCCAGCCGCATGGACTGGGACAAAGGCCAGGGGCTGTTACCGGCCATCGTTCAACATGCGCGAACCGGGCAGGTTCTGATGCTGGGCTACATGTCAGAAGAATCGCTGGATAAAACGCTCAAGACCGGCCTGGTCACGTTTTTCTCGCGCAGTCGTGAGCAGCTCTGGACGAAGGGCGAAACCTCGGGACATACCCTTGAATTGGTCGATATAGTTGAGGACTGCGATCAGGATACGCTGCTGGTTCAGGCGCTTCCGCAAGGGCCGACCTGCCACACGGGTACAAGGACCTGCTTTGGGGAACAAGCACCGCCGTTGCTTGGATTTCTGGCCGACCTTGAGGAAATCATCGAGCAGCGCAAGTCGGCTTCAGCCGAGTCCAGCTACACTGCCAAGTTGTTGACCGAGGGCATTCAGCGTTGCGCACAGAAGGTTGGAGAAGAAGGTGTTGAGGTCGCGCTAGCAGCCGT
>CAKZPB010000087.1 GCA_937138395.1 uncultured Pseudomonadota bacterium | reverse complement strand
GCAAGAAGAAAGCGGGCAAGAAGAAGAGCCGCAAGAAAAAAACAAATAAGAAAAAAACCAGCAAGAAAAAAACAGCCAAGAAGTAAACCATTGCAAAAACCCGTGTCTGGCGCTCGCAATTGAAGCGCCAGACTGGATGGTTGTTTCCATACGTTTCCCAGACGAATTCAGACGATGACAAGCCCCGATAGCCAGAACTGGATTGAGCAGGTGCAGACCTACCTGCTCGAACTGCAGGATCGAATCTGCAGCGCCATGGCTGCGCTCGATGGCGAGCAGGATTTTCGACAGGACCAATGGCAGCGCCCGGAGGGTGGCGGCGGGCGTACCCGGGTGTTGGAAGGCGGAAAGGTACTAGAAAAAGCCGGCGTGAACTTTTCACATGTGTCCGGTGCCGCATTGCCAGCCGCGGCCAGCGCCCGCAGGCCCGAACTGGCCGGTCGCAGTTTTCAGGCGCTGGGCGTTTCACTGGTCATCCATCCGCGCAACCCGATGGTGCCGACCAGCCACGCCAACGTCCGGTTTTTCCTGGCCGATAAAGACGGTGAGGACCCGGTGTGGTGGTTTGGCGGCGGCTTTGACCTGACGCCGTACTATCCATTTCACGAGGATGTCGTGCACTGGCACCAGGTAGCGCATGCGGCCTGCCAGCCCTTCGGCGGTGACGTATATAACGAATACAAGCGCTGGTGCGACGAGTATTTTTACCTCCCGCATCGTAACGAAACGCGGGGGGTCGGCGGATTGTTCTTTGACGATCTGAATGAATGGGGCTTCGAACGCTGCTTTGAATTCATGCGCTCGGTGGGGGATCACTACCTGCCGGCCTATGAGCCGATCGTGACCCGCCGGGCCGGTTTGGACTACGGTGAGCGGGAGCGCAATTTTCAGCTATGGCGACGGGGTCGCTATGCGGAGTTCAACCTGGTGTATGACCGGGGGACATTGTTTGGATTGCAGTCAGGGGGAAGGACCGAATCGATCCTGATGTCGTTACCGCCGGTGGCGCACTGGCGGTATGACTGGACGCCGGAGGTGGGTTCGGCGGAGGCGGAGTTGTTTGAGTATCTGAAGGCTAGAGATTGGATTAACGAAGTTTGATGGCTTAACTTCAAAATCAAAATCGTTTCGCCGCACGGCTTCGCCAGTGATTGGTTTGATATTGGATAAAGTCAACATCTAAACTGTTTCGCCGCTCACTGCGTGAGCTGATGCGAGGTACTTTTTTTGTGTCTTGCGACAAAAAAGTCAGTTGCATCAGCCGGCGAAGCCGTGCGGCGAAATCGCTGTTGAAATTGATTGTGTTTATAGAATGAATTGGTTGACGCAAATACTAACAACCAACAACCAACAACAAAACCTACCAATCCGAAATTACCCGATTTCGCCCCTCACGTTTAGCCTTGTACAGGGCCTGGTCTGCGCGTTCGATCAGTTGGGAAGCCGAATCGATCTGTCCCGGAGAGGCTGTGGCGCAGCCAGCGCTGATGGTGATGAAGGCAGCAACGTCACTATCGCCGTGCTGCAGCTGCATATCCAGGATGCCGGTTCGAATTCGTTCGGCCACCTGGTAGGCAGCCTGAGCGTGAGTATCGGGTAGTAATACGACAAACTCCTCACCACCATAACGCGCGATCAAATCCTGTTTTCGCATCAGCTCATCGTGCAGTCTGCTCGCTACCTTGCGCAAACAGTCATCGCCCATCTGGTGACCGTACAGGTCGTTGTATTGCTTGAATCGGTCGATGTCGATCATGATCACGCTGATATGAGTAGAAGAGGCTACGGCAGCATCCCACTGCAGTTTGAGTGACTCTTCGAAGAATCCGCGGTTGTAGACGCCAGTCAAGGCATCGGTTCGCGAAATGGACTCGACCTGTTCAAGCGCCTGTTTGAGCTCGCTGGTTCGTTGTTCAACCAGTTGCTCCAGCAACAGCTGACGCCGGTTGGATTGGTGGATGATGGCCCGGTACGCGGCCCATAGCAGCAGTGCCATGCCGAACAGTGCAAGCAGGCGCACCCAGTGCAACTGGTGCCAGTAGGGTTCACGATAGATTTCGAGCATCTCACCGGCGCGTTGATAGCTGCCATCCTGGCTCCAGGCCTCTACTTCAAATTGCTGCAGACGTGGTTTCAGCGAGGTAAAAAAGGCGGTGCGTCGATCACCGACCTGCTGCCAGTTGTTATCCAGCGGTGGCAGTCGGTATCGATAGCGAATGCGCTCCGGTTTCGCCAGCACCGGCGTGGTGTAGTCGATTTCCAGCGAGCTTGCTGCCGCTGGCAATTCGAGACGTTGACCCTGTCGGATCGGGTCGAGATTCAGCCTCTGGCCATTGACGCGAATGGATTCGATCCGGATCTGGAGTTGCTTGGGTTCGGGTTCGGTTTGTGCAGGGTCGACCCCGACCAACCCTGCATTGGTCGGAAACCAGAGCCAGCCATTTTCGCTACGCAGGCTTGATGGCGTGAATCCACCCATGAACTGGGTTGAGCGCAGGCCATCAACCGTATCAAACAACCGCACTGACAAACCATCGAGTCGACCTTCTGCCACGTCATTCAGATCGCTGATCGACATACGCATCAGACCGTCATTGGAGCTGACCCAGAGATTGCCCTGGTCGTCTTCATTGATCGACATGGCCGATTGTCTTGGCACGCCGTGCTGTCGGGTGTATTGAAACAGGTCGTCGTTAGACAGCCGGGCCAGACCGCCGTTGCGACTGCCAATCCAAAGCGTGCCGTTCGCGTCCATATGAGTGACGGTGATCAGATTGCTTTGCAGTCCATCATCGATACTCCATAGGCGGATGGAATCGCCCTGTCGGCGCAGGAGCCCATCGTTGGTGGATAACCACAAGGTATTGTCGCGGCCTGGCAGGATATGTCTGATCAGGCGATAGGCGAGCTGCTGGTCGCTGCCGTACGTGGTGATGCGACCGTCTTCGAATCGGCTCAAACCGGCCTGGGCACCAATCCAGATGGCACCACTGGCATCCTCTGCGAGCGAAAAAATGTGATTACTGGCTAGCCCGTCCTGTTGAGTCAGCAGCGTATTTTGCCCAGCCTCGAATACATGCAGGCCGCGCCCGAAGGTGCCGACCCATTGACGGTTCTGGCTGTCAATCAACAGTGCAGACACGCTGTTGCTAGCCAGCCCGGTCTCGGTGGTATTGGCGTCTACCCGTGCGGACCGACCGCTGATGTGCGCATTGGCATCGAGTTCGAGCAGACCGTTCATTTCAGTACCGATCAGCAAGTGACCGCTGTCGGCTTGCTGGGTGATAACGAAGGTACTGTCAGATAAACCTTCGGGTTCACCGTAGAGCAGGAATCGGCCCTGTTTCAGGCGATACAAGCCCTGCATGCTGGCAACCCAGAGCAGGCCTTCACGATCCTGATACAGCTCGAAGATATGGCTGCCAGGCGATTGGTCCATGGCAAACGAACGCACGCTGCCGTCGGCGCGTTTTTGCCAAAGCCCCTGCCCATAGCTGCCGACCCAGAGCGTGCCATGCTGATCGAGCAGGGCGGTCTGCATCGAAAGATCGGTCGGCAGATTGCCGCGGTCGAATGCATCGGGTGCAGTTCCGGTAAAGCTGTACAAAGCCCCGTCATAACTGCCGCCGATGACTTGGCCATTTCGAAGTCGCTCCAGCATGTGCAGCTGATTGCTTTGCAGGCCCTGTTCAGTGGAAAAGTTGTTGAACTGCTGGCCATCGAACCGGCTGATGCCGCTGGTAAAGGTCGCAAACCACATGGCCCCATCGGGCGCTTCCACGGCGCGAAAGACCCGGTTGTCGATCAAACCATCGGCGGTCGTCCAGGTCTTCCATTCGCCGTTGATCCAGCGGCTGACGCCGCCTCCGGTCGCCACCCAGATCGCGCCGTCGCTGGACTGGGTAATGTCGTACACGACGCCATGCGGTAGTTCTCCTTCCTGATCCACACGCTGGAAATGCCCGTCGCCATACAGCATCAAGCCGCCGCCATAGGTGCCGATCCAGAGTCTGTGCTGCTGGTCGATCAATAACGAGCGAACGTCATTCGAGCTGAACGAAGGTTCATCCAGATTGTTGAACGTGACGAATCTGGCACCATCGTAGCGAACGAGCCCGTTCTGGGTTCCAAGCCACAGATACCCATGCTGATCCTGTTCGATGGCCCAAACCACGTCGGCCGGTAAACCGTCTTCACGATCAAACTGCTCGATCAGAAACTGCGTGGGTAATCGGTTTGGTGAAAGCGCTTGTGCCGTGAAGGAACCTGACCAGCCGAGGTGGGCCAGAATCATCAACAGCAGGAACGGCATGAATATCTTCGTCATTCCCAATCCCGGTCAGCCTTGCTCAGGAACGGGGCCCGCGGCGATGATGATCCGATCGCCCCCAGTAGAGAATCAGACCCAATCCAAACAACATCCCGCCCAGATGCGCAAAATGCGCCACGCCGGCTGCGGTGCCGGTGATGCCGAAGAACAGGGTCAGCAATCCATAGCCGACCACAAAGTATTTGGCCTTGATGGGCACCGGCGGTATCAACAGCATGATGCGCTGGTTCGGGTACATCATGCCGAAGGCCAGCAGCAGCCCGAATACGGCACCTGAAGCCCCAATCGTGGGCACAACGCTACCCGTCCAGGCCAGCGTCAGCAGCTGCACCAGGCCGGCGCCGACCATGCAGACAAAGTAATAGATGACGAAGCGGCGCGTGCCCCAGGCTTGCTCGATCGGCAAGCCGAACATGTACAGCGCAAACATGTTGAAGAACAAGTGTCCGATACCGCCGTGCAGAAAACCGTAGCTGATCAATTGCCAGATGCCGAAGCCGGTGTCGAGAATGCCAATGCCTGAGAATCGAAGCTGTTCGGGCGTGCCGAGCGGCCACAGCGCCAGCAGCCGAATGGTTTGGATCTCGTTCATGGACTGCAGCACGAAGGCCGCGACCGTGATACCCAGCAGAATGAATGCTGCCGGTGGCTGACTGACGCTGCGGTTGATGTTCATGGTTGCAGTTCGTTTAACAATGATTGAAGCCCTTCGAGTCCCTGGATGGGTTGTCTTCCGCCGACCGCTTGCCGGAGCTCGGCAACGCGCTCTTGTGCAATTGGAGTCGGCCAGTCGCCCCATTCACCACCAATGTAGCCCATCAGGCCGGTAATGTCCTGATCGGACAAGTGGCGCATTGGCGGCATATAGCCACGATACGTCTGGCCGGCCACCTGAATTTCACCGCGCAGGCCACCGAGAATGATCAGCGCAACGGCGTCACTGCCCATCTCCAGCCACTCGGACCCGGCCAGTGGCGGAAATGCGGGTGCCTTGCCTTCACCCTGATTGCCATGGCACGAAGCGCAGTAGCGCAGATACGGTTCCTGGCCGGGTGCCAGCGCGTCAGGATCGTTCGAGCATCCGACCAGCAATAGCACCACGATCAGGGCGGCTGTACGACTACAATATCGGAATCTTGTCATCGTTTTGAATCAATCCTAATTGTGCCTGAACAATCAACCAGTCCAGAACGTGTAACCGTATATGCAGCTTCCAGCCAGGCGCTCGACCCTGCCTATTATGACGTAGCCACCCGGCTCGGCGCCTGCCTGGCATCAGCCGGCTTTCCGATTGTGTTCGGTGGCGGCGGAAACGGCTCGATGGGTGCCATGGCCGACGGCGCACTATCGGCCGGTGGCGAAGTGCATGGCGTAATCCCTGATTTTCTCATGAACCTTGAAAAAGGGCATCAAGGATTGACCAGTCTGGAAGTCGTCGATTCAATGCGGATTCGCAAGGAACGCATGCTGGACAACAGCTGTGCAGTGGTTACGCTGCCCGGTGGTTGCGGCACGTTCGAGGAGGTCTTCGAAGCGATGACACTGAAGCGGCTGGGCCAGTATTTCGGGCCTATCATTCTGGTCAATACCGATGGGTATTATGATTTGCTGCTCGAGTTCCTGCAGCACAGCGTGAAACAGCGCTTCATGAGTAATGCCCATCTCGATCTCTGGCACAGCGTCGATGAACCCGAGCAGGTTGTTCCAGCGCTACAAAGCATCGCGCCATCGACGGCCGATGCGCTCAAGAGTGCTTCGCTGGATGCCTGACCCGGTCGGGCTGATTCCATTGACAACACAATGAACACGCTGAAGGCTGATCTGGCCCTGCTGCAGGACTTCATGGCACGGTTGGATCATCCGGCCCGGCTGATCTGGATGATGCTCGGCCTGGTGTTGGGCTGGTGGCTCTACGTGCCGATCCACGAGCTGCTGCACGTGGCGGGCTGTGTCTGGGCCGGTGGTGAGGTCAGTCGACTTGAACTTTCCCCGATCTATGGCGCTGCCTTGCTCGCTGAAATCTTCCCCTTTGTGGTGACGGGCTCGGACTATGCCGGCCAGCTGACTGGTTTTGACACGGGCGGTTCGGACTGGGTTTATCAAAGCTGTGTATTGATGCCCTATGTGTTGACGGTGTTCCCGGGGTTCTGGCTCTGGCAAACCACTCTGGCACGGCCTGGTGTGCCGTCCATTGGGCGTCTGATGGCCGCCGGTGCGCTGTTTGTGCTGGTGGCAGCACCGCTGATTTCGTTGACCGGAGACTACTATGAATCCGGTTCGATCATCGCCAGTCAGCTGCTGGCTGAACCCACGGGGCGAGCGCTGCAGGACTGGCGCAGCGATGACCTGTTTCGATTGATCGGGACATGGCCTCGGCCGTTCGAAGCCGCAGACGGGCTTGGCATCGGCCTGAGTTTATTGCTGTCGATGATGCTGGCATTGATCACGCTTTGGATGGGCTCGAGGCTGGGCCGTGCACTGGGGTCGATGGCCCGGACGAATGCAACACAGCCATCCGGTTGATGAATTACCCTAACAGGCAGTTGATCTGAAGGACGATCGTCTCATGCATCAGAATTCTCGATATCGTAAACGCAGTTTCAGTGAGGGCGTGGGCTGGCTGAGCAAGGCCGCCGAGCTGTTGTCATCCGGCGGCAGTGCTCTGGTTGGCGTGGCCGCGCTGTTTCTGCTGGTGTCGATGATCCAGTTCCTGCCGCTGATTGGCAGTATCGCGCTGGTGATGCTCTCGCCATTGCTGACGGCAGGTCTGATGACGGTGTTTCGACTGGTCAGTGAGGGCACCCGACCCCAGGCCACACTGCTGTTTGCGGGGTGGCATGATGCCGGCGTGCGGTTCCGGCTGCTGACGCTGGGTGCATGGCTGTTGCTCGGCACGATTGCCGCGATCATGAGTTTGACGCTGTGGCTGGCACCGCAGATGGATATGGATGCCTTGACTCGCGTGATGAACGATCCCGATGTATTGGCCAACGACCCTGAAGCCCTGTTCAACCTGTTTGCCGGCGTCAACCTGTTCGGCGGACTGGTGCTGTTTGTCGTCATCATGGCCATCGTGC
Source organism: uncultured Pseudomonadota bacterium (assembly GCA_937138395.1). GTDB lineage: Bacteria > Pseudomonadota > Gammaproteobacteria > Xanthomonadales > Wenzhouxiangellaceae. The sequence goes on along the minus strand of CAKZPB010000087.1, from coordinate 5,373 downwards.
TGAGTGGCTTGTATTTCGCGATTCCGCTGGTGCTGTTCTGGAAATGGCCGGTCGTGCCATCGTTGATCTTCAGCATCCGCGCCATGCTGGGTAACTGGCTGGCCTTTCTTGGCTTCGGCATGGTCCTGCTGGTCGTGCTGTTTGCCGCAGGATTCATGTTTGCCTTGCTGGTCGGTATTCTCGGGCTGGCGCTTGGACAACTTGGTGCATTACTGAGCCAGCTGGTGTTCATCGTCACTTCGTTGTTCATTCAGCTGTTACTGGCGGCGACGCAGTGGGTTGCCTTCCAGCAGGTATTTCAGAGCGACGATTCGATCAGTGACGACGGCGACAACTCGAGCGATCAGGATTCAGGCTCACTGGATATTTAACGCGCATTATGGAGCAGGCCGGACGGCCGTTCATCCAAACAAACCGCTGCAGACTGCAACTGCAGCTCATGATTTTTTTAAGTTCTTTACTTAGCAGGAATTTCACTGATGGCTCAATACGTATACACCATGCACCGCGTCAGCAAGGTGGTGCCGCCCAACCGAACGCTGATCAAGGATGTTTCGCTGTCGTTCTTTCCCGGCGCCAAGATCGGGGTGCTGGGTCTGAATGGCGCCGGCAAGTCGACGGTGCTCCGCATCATGGCAGGCGAGGATCAGGAATTTGATGGCGAAGCGCGACCGCAGCCCGGCATCCGGATCGGCTACCTGCCGCAGGAGCCGCAGCTGCCGGACGAGCAAAGTGTGCGTGAGGCGGTCATGGAAGGTGTCGCTGAAATCCGCGATCTGCTGAAGCGATTTGATGAAATTTCCGAGCAGTTCGCCGAGCCGATGGACGATGAGCAGATGAACGACCTGCTGGCCGAACAAGCCGAGCTGCAGGACAAGATCGATTCGGCCGGCGGCTGGGAGTTGGATCGCACGCTGGAAGTGGCCGCCGATGCCTTGCGCCTGCCGCCGTGGGAACATCAGATCGAAAATCTATCGGGCGGGGAGCGTCGCCGGGTCGCGCTGTGCCGCTTGTTGCTGTCGAAGCCGGACATGCTGCTGCTCGATGAGCCCACCAACCATCTGGATGCCGAATCAGTGGCCTGGCTGGAACGCTTCCTGCACGATTTCCCCGGCACCGTAATGGCCGTGACGCATGACCGCTATTTCCTCGATAACGTGGCCGGCTGGATTCTTGAAATGGACCGCGGTCACGGCATTCCGTACGAGGGCAACTATTCGTCATGGCTGGAGCAGAAACAGGCGCGGCTCGCGGTTGAAGAAAAGCAGGAACAGGCACGCCAGCGATCGTTGAAAGAAGAGCTCGAGTGGGTGCGATCCAATCCGAAAGGGCGGCAGGCCAAGAGCAAGGCGCGTCTGAAGCAGTTCGAGGAACTGAACTCGAAAGAATTCCAGGCGCGCAACGAAACCCAGCAGATCTACATCCCGCCCGGGCCTCGACTGGGTGATCAGGTGATCGAGGTCAGGGGCTTGCAGAAGGCGTTTGGCGACAAGCTGCTGATCGAAGACCTGAGCTTCAAGGTCCCACCGGGCGCGATCGTCGGCATTATCGGCGGCAACGGCGCCGGCAAGACCACGCTGTTCAAGATGATTGCCGGTCAGGAACAACCCGATCAGGGCGAATTGATCGTCGGCTCAACGGTCCAACTGGGCTATGTTGACCAGCGTCGGGACAGTCTCGAAAATGACCGACAGGTATGGGAAGAAATCAGCGATGGTTCGGAAATGATCGAGGTCGGCAATTACTCGATTCCGGCACGGGCCTGGGCCAGCCGCTTCAACTTCAAGGGTGCCGATCAGCAAAAGCGTGTTGGCCAGTTATCGGGTGGAGAGCGCAATCGCGTTCACCTGGCCAAGGTGCTGCGTTCCGGCGGCAACGTGCTGATGCTCGATGAGCCGACCAATGACCTGGATGTCGAAACGCTGCGCGCGCTGGAAGAAGCGCTGCTGGCTTTCCCGGGTTGTGCGCTGATCACCTCGCACGATCGCTGGTTCCTCGACCGGCTGGCCACCCACGTGCTGGCATTCGAAGGCAATTCTGAAGTAGTCTGGTTCGAGGGTAACTTTTCGGACTATGAAAAAGACCTGAAGCGACGCAAGGGCGAGGCCGCGGGCCCGCACCGCATCAAGTACAAGCGGATCGATGGCTAAGGCCTGATTGGCGCTGGGATTGAATCGATTCCTGCTGTTTTGACAGGCTTGCGATGTTGTGCGACCTTGGTTTACGTGATCAAGCACAATCAGACCAATCCGATTGAATCGAACAATGAAACCCACCGAAGAATTTTGCTATGTGCTGGAGTCGGTCTCACCGGATGACGCCGGGTTGTCGTTCTATCTTACGGTCGGGTCTCACAGGCTGGGAAGGCAAGACGTCGACCTCAATGTGCCGAAAGAGGGCATCTCCCGAGATCACTGCGATATCGAAGTGCTTGAGGATGGCGGCGTCGTCATTCGAGATCTGGATTCAACCAATGGCACCAGAGTCAACGGCCGTCGAATTACACGCTGCGCAATTCAAGAGCATGCTTCCATTGAGTTCGGTGATCACTTGTTTCGTTTATTGCCGTACTCGAGTGAAGAGTTAGGCCTGTTGTTTGCGGATGATTCCTCGGCTTCCGAGCCCCAGTACCCGCACAATGGCGCAATCACAATACGACCAAACGCACACCTGGACTTATGGAGTGCCTCGTTTGAGGTCTTTGCGCAAGATGCCAATACTGATGAGCCGCCAATCATGGATTGGCTCACAGCAGTTGCGGGCATTCTTGGCCAGCGCAGCATCGAACTGCGTAATGCAGAGGATGATTCGGTATATGCCGCGATCGGGCTCAACCAGCAAACTGCTTATGAGCTGACCCGCAGTGATCACTGGGTGTTGTATGGCAATGCGGAGGGCCAGGTCCCAGATTCTCTGGCACAGATTCTTGCAAAGATTCCAAGGCCAGATCATAAGCAACCGACGAATCATAAGGAACCGATGGCTTCCTTGAAACGGGATTGCGGCACGGTTCAGCCTGAACTCAGGCGGCAGTTGCTGGATGCACGTCGGGTCGCACAAGGGCCGTTGAGCTTGTTGTTGATGGGTGACTCTGGCACAGGAAAAGAATGGACGGCACGATGGCTGCATGATAGCTCGCCTCGATCCAGTCAGCCTTTCTTCGCCATCAACTGTGCTGCTATACCCGCGGAATTGCTTGAGGCGGAGTTGTTTGGTATCGAGTCTGGTGTTGCCACCGGTGTCGAGGCCAGATCCGGAGTCATTGCACAATCGCACGGCGGAACGCTGTTCCTGGATGAGGTCGGGGAAATGCCCGCCGCACTGCAGGCCAAGGTGCTGCGGGTTCTGGATACTGGTGAAATTGTTCCGGTAGGTGGGCGCACCGCGAAATCCATTGACCTCCGTTTGATTTCTGCAACCAATCGAGATATTAAACAGGCCATTGCCGATGGCGGTTTTCGAAAGGATCTGTACTACAGAATTGCAGCCCATGTGCTGGATCTGCCTCTGCTGAAAGACCGATTGGAGGATCTCCCTGGACTCATCAGTCGTTTCTATCGTGATGCATGTCATCGTCAAGGCCAGTCAGTCCGAGGCATAACCAAGCGAGCCGTGATCGCCATGCTGGCCTTTCCGTGGCCCGGGAATATTCGTCAGCTTCGAACCACGATTGAACGTGCTGTGTTATTAGTGCCCCCGGGCCAACCGCTGGATTTACCCCAGTTGCCCGATGAACTCATCAATAAGAAAAACAGCAACGAGTTTCGGCTTCGTTCACGCGTCGAGCAAGCAGAGTCCACGGCGTTGCGCGCTGCGGTCCAGGCCGCGGAAGGAGATATCACTGAAGCCTGCCGACTATTGGATATCGGGCGATCGACATTCTATGAGAAGGCCAGAAAGCTGGACATCAACTTCAGTAGCGATATGACCGAAAGTGACGGATAAAACAGTCCCTTCATCGAAACCAGACCCGGCCGTTTCATCAGGCCCGGTGTTGCAGAAAGGCCAGATCATCGGCGGATACTCCTTGCTCAATCGGATTGGTCGCGGCGGTTTGGGTGACGTCTGGCGAGCGCGGAAACTTCAAGCCAGCTATGCGCCTGAAGTCGCAATCAAGGTGATCACCAGCAACGCATTCGAGGCCGATGAGGCCGGTCGACGCTTTGGCCGGGAATTGCGCATTCTCTCAGAGCTCGGACATCCTGATATTGCGCACTTGCTGGATTATGGCTATACGTCGGATCGACGGCTATTCCTGGTGATGGAACTGGTCAGGGGTCAGCCACTGAATGAATATTGCCAGTCCTGCAGCTTGCGCGATCGATTGAGGTTATTTGTTCGGATTTGTCGCGCCGTTCAGTATGCTCATCGTCGATTGATTATTCACCGGGACTTGAAGCCGGAAAATATTCTAGTCACTGAATCTGGCGATCCTAAATTGCTCGACTTCAATGCGGCAAAGTCCCTGAAAGGGGAGCTCGACCCTGAGCTGACGCAAATGGGCGCACCCTACACCCCACGCTATGCCAGTCCGGAGCAGATTCGCGCTCAGGAATTGACCACTGCAACCGATATCTACTCGCTGGGCGTTGTGCTTTACGAACTGATTTCGGGTCAAAGTCCCTACTCGGAGTTTACGACCTCAAGCTATGAATTGAGCCAAGCGATCTGCGAAACAGAGCCGACATCTCCAAGCCTCAATGGCAATGGTGACCGTTATCTGGATGCAATCATTCTGCATGCTTTAACCAAAGAACCCGATAGCCGCTATGCCAGTGCTGATGCGCTGGCGGACGATATTGAGGCCTGGCTGGATCGACGTCCAATCAGCGCCCGCCCGATGACACGACTTCAGCGCTTGGGCTTGCTGATCAGTCGTCATCGATGGGCTAGCAGCCTGGTGATCAGCTTGAGTTTGTTGTTGACGGTTGCAACCTCTGTTTCCATCTGGCAATTGCAGCAGGCGCGAGCCGAGCGCGACGTCGCTCAAGCGGTTACTGGGTTTCTGGAAAACCTCTTTCAGGCAGCGGACCCTGGTTCCACTGAGTTCAGCGGGGAGGATCTGTTTGCCATCCTCGATGAACGAGCCGAGACGCTCCTGCAAAATCCTCCCGCAGATTCCCGAATCAGTGCCCGTCTGTTGGCTGCGCTGGGTACGCTACAGGCAAATTTTGGTCGACCCGAACCAGCCTCCGAATTATTCGAAGCGTCCTTTGATGCGCGCAACGATCTTGAAATTCTTGTGCGATGGGCGAATGCACGGCTTGAACAGGGAGAACAAGAAGGAGCTGCAGCGCTATTCGAGCAAGCACATGCGGACCGCGAATCCATGCAGCCGTCCATGCAGGCCTTTCATAATGCGAGCTACGCCCA
>CAKZPB010000086.1 GCA_937138395.1 uncultured Pseudomonadota bacterium | reverse complement strand
AGCTCACGCAGTGAGCGGCGGAACGCCTTTGACTTTAGAACCAGATAAAAATCCAATCATTAGGCGGCGAAATGCTTTTGATTTTGAAAAGTTCAAATCAATCAGACTCTTGATAATGACCTGCCAACCGCTCCAACCCTTCCTCAATCGAAACCTTCGCCTGATAGCCAAGATCCCGTTTGGCGGCCGTCAGATCGAACCAGTGCGCGGTCGCCAGGTGTTCAACCAAAAAGGTTGAAACCGGCGGATCGGACCTGAGCCGCAGCGTCTTCCAGACCGTTTCGACCACGCGTGCCGCCGACATGGCCAGGCCAACCGGCGCGGTGCCGATGTTCGGCGTATAGCCTGCAGCTTTGAGCAAGGCCTCGATGATTTCACCATTCGGCATCGGCTCGTCATTGCTGATGAAATACGCCTTGCCCGCAGCGGTGGCAGAGGTTGTCAGGTTGTTCAGTGCCAGCACGTGGGCCGCGGCTGCGTTATCAATGTAGACCGTATCGATGACTTTTTCCGGTGCCGGCAGTTTCAGACGGCCCAGCGCATTTCGCTCGATCATTCTGGGTAACAGGTGGTTATCACCAGGACCCCAGATCAGGTGTGGGCGCAGTGCCGTAGTCAGCAGATTTTCACCGTCATTGGCGGCCAGCACGGCCTGTTCGGCCCGGGCCTTGGTTTCCGGGTACGGCGAGGCAAAATGGCTGGCGATCGGCAGCGATTCACCGCCCCCCTCGATGTCGGCTCCGCTGTGCACCACGCTTGGTGACGAGGTATGAACCAGGTAGCGGATGTTGTGCCGGCGACAACTGTCCAGCACGTTCTGTGTGCCGTCAATATTGGCGCGGACGAAATCGGGCCGGTACAGTCCGGGTCCGGCCTTGGCGGCAACGTGGATGACGGCATCTGCGCCCTCACACGCCTGATCCACGGCTGCGCTGTCGGCAATATCGCCGCGGAAGCACCGCACGCCCAACGCGGCCAGCCCGGGATACTCCGAGCGATTCAGCGTGGCGACGCGATGGCCTTCAGCCAATAATGCCCGGATCACGGCCTGGCCCAGAAAACCACCGCCGCCGGTTACCAGAATAGTCATTGAACGGATGCCCTCGAAATGTCAGCGTTGGATTGTAGCGTCGACCACTTCAATCAGCCGATTCATCGTTGTCCGATCCTGGTTCAATCATCGCTGCAGCACGCTGCTGGAGCTGATCAAGCAGGTGATTGAGCTGGTTGAATTCAGACGAATCCAGCACCGAAAGGAGCGCCTGCTCATAGGCCAATGCCGCCGGCACGATTTCCTGATAGATCCGTTCACCCTCAGCGCTCAGGAACAGGTGACGCGTGCGGCCGTCATCGGGGCTGGCCTTGCGCACAATTCGGTCTTGATCACGAAGATTGTTGACTGCGCGGCTGACCGCCACTTTATCGATCGCTGAACGCTGTGCCACTTCGCTGGCCGACAAGCCTGGAAATCGACCGATCAATGCAATAACCCGCCATTCGGTCACCGAGAGGCCGAATCGCGCCTGATAGGTCTGGGCAATGCCCTGGCTGACCAGGTTGGACAATACCGACAGACGGTAGGGCAGAAAGTGTTCCAACTCCAGCATCGATTCGTTCCTCAGGCGCCTATGCATGATGGCCAATCGCTAAATCATACCGAGGAATCAGAACTTGAAATTAGTTTCAAATGTAACTAATATTGGTGGACCAGCTGCTGCCGGTTCAGGTATACCGACAGCCATTGATCAGGAGCTTGCCATGACCGATTCTCGACCCAACCCGCTCGGCGTTTCACAATTCGAATTGATTGAATTTGCAGCGCCCGAACCCGAAGCGCTGCACCAGTTGTTCAAACAGTTGGGTTTTATTGGCGTTGCCACACACAAGACCCGACCCATCACGCTGTATCGCCAGGGCACGATCAATTTTCTGGTCAACGAAACCCCGGATTCTTTTGCCAGCGACTTCGCGGCCAAACACGGCCCGTCGTGTACCGGCTTTGGACTGCGCGTGTCTGATCCGCAGTATGCGCACAAGACCATACTGTCCAACGGCGGCAAACCGCTGGACGATTCAGCAGGCCCACTCGCGCTGGATTGCCCGGTGATTGAAGGCATCGGCGGCAGCGCGCTGTATTTGACCGGCGGCATCGACGACGTTGAACGCGACTTTGTGTTCGACCCCTCGGTCGAGCGCAATCCACGCGGTGCAGGCCTGACCTTTGTCGACCATCTGACCCACAACGTCTACAACGGCAACATGGCGCAGTGGGCTGACTTCTACGAAAACCTATTTGGTTTCTTCGAAGTCAAGTATTTCGATATCAAGGGTCAGCAAACCGGCCTTCGCTCCAAGGCCATGACCTCGCCCGACGGCGCAATTTCGATACCCATCAACGAGTCGGAAGACCCGAAGAGCCAGATCAATGAATACCTCGACCAATACAACGGTGAAGGCGTGCAGCACATCGCGATGTACACCGAATCGATCTACGAGACCATTGAAGCGCTGCGGGCCAACGGCATCGAATTTCTGGACACGCCCGATACCTACTTCGACGTGATCGATGTCCGAATTCCTGATCACGGTGAAGATCTCGACCGCATGCGCAAGAACAAGATCCTGATCGACGCCGATCTGAATGAACCCAACAAACAGCTGCTGCAGATTTTCACCCAGACCAACATCGGCCCGATCTTCTTCGAGGTCATTCAGCGCAAAGGCAACGAGGGTTTTGGCGAAGGCAATTTCCAGGCCCTGTTCGAGGCGATCGAACGCGACCAGGAAAAGCGCGGCGTACTGTAAACAATAGCGAGCGATTCGATGAAAGACTGGATATCATTTCCGAAGGTCGAGGGCAAGGCATCGCGCCAGGCGCACTGCGATCTGCCGGAGGGCACCTATGAGCGTGAGCTTGGTAAGGAGGGCTTCTTCGGTCCGGCCAGCCACATGTATCACTCGAACCCGCCAACCGGGTGGACCGATTTTGAAGGCCCGCTGCGTCCGCGCGCATTCGACACCACGAAGTTCGACCAAAGCAACCCCTCACCGTTCGCCGCACAGGAGCTGATGCACAACGCATCGACGCGCATTCGAATGTGGCATACGCAGGGCTCCATGCAGCAGCTGGCGCGCAACTCCGATGGCGATGAAATGCTGTTCATTCACGAAGGCGCGGGCGATCTGTTTTGCGATTATGGCCACTTGGCCTTCCGTGATGGCGACTACATCATGTTGCCGCGCGGCACCATGTGGCGTATCAAGAGTGACGGCCCGCTCAGCGCCCTGATGATTGAGGCAACAAATTCAAGCTACATGCTGCCCGACAAGGGCCTGGTGGGTCCGCACGCGATCTTCGATCCAGCCATGCTCGACACGCCGCAGATCAATGATCAGTTTCGTGCCCAGCAGCAGGACGCCGATGCGCCGAAACAGATCCAGGTCAAGCGCCGCAACCGGATTTCGACCATCACCTACCCGTTCAACCCGCTGGATGCAGTCGGCTGGCACGGCAACCTGATGCCGGTGCGCATCAACTGGCGCGACATCCGGCCACTGATGAGTCATCGCTATCACCTGCCGCCGTCGGCCCACACCACGTTTGTGGCCGGGCGCTTTGTCATCTGCACGTTTGTACCGCGCCCGTTTGAAACCGATCCGGATGCGCTGAAGGTGCCGTTTTTCCATAACAACGATGACTTTGACGAACTGATCTTCTACCATGCCGGCAACTTCTTCTCGCGCGACAATATCCATCCGGGCATGATGACGCTGCACCCCTGCGGATTCACCCACGGCCCGCATCCAAAGGCGCTCGGCAATGCGTTTACACCCAAGTCGGAGGCGACTGAAGAAGTCGCCGTCATGATCGACACGCGCGATGCGCTGGACGTAACCGATACCGCGCAGACCATTGAGTGGGCCGGCTACGTGGATAGTTGGAAGGGTTAGAAAACGGTTTTAGGTTTTAGGTTTTAGGTTTTAGGTTTTAGGTTTTAGGTTTTAGGTT